>DATJTR010000371.1:0-10702 GCA_035503215.1 Pirellulales bacterium | reverse complement strand
CTTCCAGCCCGGAAAAGTGCACGATCATGTATCGGTCGATCATGTCGAACAAACCCGATAGTAAGTTCGACATCCAAATCCAGGCCGCGAACGGCAACAGCTTCGCCCAGAAGGTTCGCTGCGGCAACGTGGCCGGCAACTCGTCGGCCGATGCCCGCCAGACACGCTTCAGATACGGATAGCAACCGACCAAGCACAGGGCCGAGGCCACTCCATAGCCCACGACCGCACTGTCGGCCTTGGGCCGCCAGGCGAAACACAACACCAGGCTGATCGCCGCGAAGCCGACGGATTGAAAGAACTGCATGATCGTGGCCACGCGATACATTCGCGCCGCCATGAAAATGCACGATACGAAGTTGTAAGTCAGCACCGCAGCCAGGCAACCCACGAGCCACAGCACCAGCGATGCTTCGCTGTCGCGCCCGAAGATCAGCGTGGAAAACCACTGCCGGCCGACGACAATCCCCGCCAGGGCCAACGCGGCGCTGACTACGCACAACGTCGTCGCCCGGCGCAAAAACAACCGCACTTGCCCGCGTTGCCGGTAATACTCGAAATATCGGCCGAACGAGCCGGGCAGCCCGAGCATCGCCAAAGGCGCCGCCAGATTGATGAAGCCAAAGGCCACGTCCCACTGCCCCAGCTGCTCGGGGTCGAGCCAGCGGCAAAAGGCAATTCCGCGGCCGAAGCCAATCAACCGCTGCAAGACCGTCATCGCCAGCATCAACACGACGCTCGCTCCCAGCGTGTCGACAACCAGCGGTGCTGCCGACGAACCGCTTTGCAAAGCCGACGCCGCCAGCACCGGCTGGGCCAGATCGAGCGCAGGATCGAGCTCCGGAGTGATCGGCTCGGGAAGCGGCGTGGTCGCCCGTTTCGGCTCGGCAAGATTGTCGAAATCGTGATCGGCTTCGCCGCCCAGGTCGTCTTCGAGCAAGCGGTCGTCGATCGGCCCGCCAAATCCGTCGGCCAGGGGCCAGAGCAGCGGTGCCGGCAACCGAGAATCGCTCGGGTTCTTGACCGGATGAACCTCCTTGCGAGGCGGACGCACCACGAACCGCCGCACGCTTAGCAGTTTACGCGGATCGACCGTCAGCCAATTCTTCAAATGCAGCAAATCGTCGTCGGGATGGATCCGCTGCAAATGAAATGGATTGTCGCCGGGGAAGTTGTAACCGCCGTAGGCCGAACACACGCCCAAGTAACCGCTGCGATACGCCAGATCGAACGATTCGCTCGTCAGGTTGTGATGGTGGCCGTAGGGGAAAGCAAAATAGCGAACCGGCCGGCCCGTCAAAGCCTCCAGATCGCCCCGGGCGCCCACCAACTCCTCGTGCAGGATTTCGGAATCGTGAACCTGGCCCAAGTTGGCATGATGCCGCGTGTGACAGCCAATCTCCGCGCCGGCCTCGGCCAAGGCACGGATTTGGTCGGGGGTGTTGGGCGCCAACGGGGCGCCGAGCGCTGCGTCATGAGGAAAAGGCTCGCCGCTGAGCACGTTTTCCGACGCGACGAAATAGGTAAACGGGATCTTCAAGTCCAAGAGCAGCGGCAAAGCCATCTCGCAGTTATCGGCGTAGCCGTCGTCGAACGTGATGCTGACCGCCGGTCGATGGTTCTCGCCCGAAGCGATTCGGCGCTGTGCCTCGTCGAGCGAGATCAGATCGAAATTCCGCCTGAGCCAGGCCATCTGCCGCTCGAAGACCCGCGGCGACGTCGTCCAGGCATTCCGCTGCGTCGCGGCGATACGGTGGTAGAACAGCACCATCACCGGCGCGGTCCCTAACCGGGACCGCCGGGCCGCGCGCCAGGCACGATAGGGTAGCGTGGCATGGTAATACGCGCCCAAGCCGAAGGTGCGCAGGTGCTGGGCCACCCTTCGGCTGGCGGGCAGCTCGAGCTGCGCCGATCGCTTGTCGCTTGGGTTCATATCCGCCTTCTTCCGGCCAGAAGCTTGGCCAGCGGCAACAACGAACCTGTCACGAGCCAAGTGCCGACGTGCGACGCCCCGATCAAGACCATCAAGGTGGAGAGCGACTGAGTCGCGCCCGCAATCCGCGTGGTCGACGACGTTTTGCCGCGGCCGGCGATCGGCCACCGCTGCGCGGCCCAGCGGCGCACTGCCTCGCCGGTTTGCCAGGCCGCGTGCCGCATCCGGGCGGAAGGCCGTCGGCTAGCGACGCGGCGTTGGACCAAAGGCCGGGGGCTCGCCTTCCACGAGGCCTTATACGGTTCGTCGCCGCGTAGAAAATCGAAGCAGCCGTAGCCTTCGGCGATCGCTGCGCGCAACGAGAGGGCCGACATCAACCAGCCAGGCCCCAGCTGCGACACGCTGGGATCGAACCCACCCTGGTAATAGTAGACCGTGTCCCCCCCGGTAAAGCTGTATTCGATGGCGATTGGCGCGTCGTCCATCTCCAGCCACGACAACCGCAGCCGACCGCTCCGCAAGAATCGATCGGCCAGCTCGCGATGGAACATCGTGAACGACTCGGAAGCGAAACAGCCGGCTTGCTGTAGCATGCCGCGGCGCTTTTGGTGCAGCTCGATCAGAATCTCGAACGCACGGGCAACGTCGGCCGGCGTTTCCGCACGTCGAAATCGGACCCGGCCCGTATCGACCAGTTTCTTGATTTGATTGCGGACACTGGTGCGGCGCGATTTGGGCAGTCCTGCCAGATAATCGTCCCAAGTGCCCGGCAGGTCGGTGCGCCAACCCTGCCAGCGCACCGCCTCGTGAGCCGCGTGGCCACGCTCGGCAAGTGCGGTGTGGAGGCAAGCCATCGCCTCGTCGTTTTGCTCGACGCCGGTCATTTCCAGCATGTCCCACTCGCCGGCACCCGGCCCGGCCAGCCAATCGGCAACCGCCAGGGCCACGGCTTTTCGGTCTGCGGGTTGGGCAACGAGCGAAATATAGTCGGCACAAACCTCATTGCTGCCCAAAAAGCGGACGACGCGGCCCCGCCCTCGCAACGTTTCTCGATGCCAAGGCGCAACTCCAATCAGCGTTCCCGCTGCATCGCGGACCGCGAGCGTGAACAGCTCACCAGCTTGCGGCTGATAATGTTGCCACCAGGCCGCCGACCAGGCATGCGTCAAAAAGGGAACCGCTGGTTCCAGGGCATTCCAGGCGTCGGCCAACTGCTCGAGGGCAGCGAGCGAATCGATGCGTTCGACGAGCAAGGCTCGCTCGGTTTCAATCAACAATGCTTCGCTCAAGCAGATCTCCACTTTTCGGCATGCTGGCCGCGCGCCGCCCCGAGCCGCATTTCCCGACTCTGGTGCACTCTGCGCGCGCTCAGGCAACATCGTCTCTGATCACTTCGCCCGGCATCACAGCGGCACCGTAGCGGTGAAACAGATGTATCCCCCGGCGCCGAGGGCCTTTGGACCGCCGCGCCGCGTCCCGGGACATCTCAACTCTGGGATACTGCGGGGGTAGAGGCAAATCCGGCTGGAGAGGGCGCTGGGAGTGACACACGGCGGCGACCGTAGCTCGTGACAGCCGGCACAATCGACACAATCGTTGCAACCCTCAGCTGGAGGGTCGGCCTCCGTAACTCAACGCCAGACGGTTTCCCAAGGCGTATGTTTATTTAGCGGTATGCTCCGCCCCGGTTTTCCCCCCTTTGATCCTTCCCGCCGGAAACTTATGAATACCGACCGACGACGCGAGCCGGCTTCGAACCTAGGCATCGATCCGCGCGACGTGCTACACGCCGTTCAGGCCCATCCGTCGCGCTGGCTAATCCCGCTGCTTTTGTGCACTACGCTTGGTGCGCTCTACGCATTCTTCAAGCCCGCGACGTGGGAGGCGACCCAAGCCCTCGTTGTCCGCGACGAAGCAGTCGGCAAAGCATCGCGCCCCGGCCGGTTCAGCGCCGTCGAGGAAATGAAGACCGCGCAAGAAACCGTGCTGGAGCTGATCAAGAGCCGTAGCGTGTTGGCGGCGGCTTTGGCCCAAGTCGGGCCAGCGACCGATCAGCCGGCCCCCAAAGTCTGGCCCTCCGACGCCGCGATCGAAGGCCTGTCGTCGGCGATTAAAATCACGCCACCCAAGGGAGCCGAGTTCGGCAAGACTGAAGTCTTCTACCTGAAAGTGCAGGACGGTGATCCGGCTCGGGCCATCGCACTGACCACTGCTGTTTGCCAACAACTGGAAAAACAGTTCGATGATTTGCGATACCAGAAATATCAAGGCGTGATCGACGAACTCACCAAGACGGTTTCATTGGCCCAGGCCGACTTGGACACCTCGACCGAAGCGTTGACGGCTGTCGAGCGTGCCGCCGGCCCCGACCTGGCCGAACTTCGAATTCTCAACGAAACGCCGAGCAACGAAAGCGGTCTGCGCCGCCAGGCCGGCGAGATTGAAACCGAGCTGCGCACGTACCGCGGTTCGGTCAATTCGAACCAAGAACTGCTGAAACTGCTCCGCGCTGCACTCGACGACCCGGGCCGCCTGTTGGCCAGCCCAGGCCGCTTGCTCGAGTCGCAGCCGGCATTGCGCCGGCTGAAAGACGGTTTGGTCGATGCCCAACTGCGAGCCGCTCAATTGCTGGGCAACATGGAAGAATCCCATCCCGCGGTCGTGGCAGCCCGGCAGTCCGAGCAAGAAATCAGCCGGCAATTACACGACGAGATTTCGATCGCCATCAAAGGGCTGGAGGTCGATCTGGGCCTTGCCAACGAGCGGGTCCAGCGGCTTGAAGAGCAACGCGACCGAGTCCAAGCCCGGCTGATCCACCTGGCGGCGATTCGGGCCGAATACAATAATCTGACGACCAGCACGCGGCATCGCGCCGAGATTCTCAAGACGGCCCAACAGGAGTTGGCCGAAGCCCGTGCCGGCCAGGCCGCCGCGCACACCGCCAGCCTGATCACGCTGATCGGGAAGCCCGATGTCGGCAGCCGCCCGGTCGGGCCTGGCAAAACGGTGATTCTCTTGGGTGGCGTGATGAGCGGTCTGTTGATGGGAGCGGCGATCGTCTTTCTCACGGTCATGCCCGGCGCGAGCCGCCACAGTCCGCAGACTCCCGCCGGAAACCGCGACGGCCGGTTCCACGATCCTGCCACGCCGACCGGATGTGGTGGTTTGAACCAGGCGGGCACAACCCTCGCGGCTGAAATGCAACCCAGTCCGGCTGCCGTCGCGCACTCTTCGGCAAGTGACGCAGTTCTGGCTGGGGCCGATTGCTGCTTGCCGGAGCCGGGCGAGACGGAGCAACGTTCGTTCTCGCGTCTCAGTCCGATCTGGGTCGCCGAGCCAATCGTCGCGCCCGGGATCTCGCAAGCGGTGCGGCAGCGCGCGGCCGACGACCTGGCGGCCGAGACGTTTGCCGCTTTGCCGCAGGCGGTTGCCTGCCCGTCCCCAGCCCCCGTGGCAGCCGGAAGTCTTTCGCTGCGGCAAGCGCTGAAACGCGTGTTTCCAGATCCGGCAGCCGGCAACTAGCTAGCTACCACGCGGCATGCTAGCCGACACATCGAAGTCCGCCTTCTGCCGGCCGACGGTTGTCGCTAGAATCCGGCCGCTTTTCTCGGAGCATTTTCTCTCACGTCGATCCATTCTGCGAGTTGCGCTGAGGCTGCGTTCGCTACGGCTCGTTTGTCGCCGCGCGCGTTCCGGCGATCGTGCCCCAAGTCTTCGATTGGGTTTGAACTGTTCATGCGAACCATGCAGAGCACGATCTTGCGGTGGCTTGGCATGACGGTGCTGTTGACTGCGCCTGGCTGCGGTCCGAATTTTGGCTGGCCCAATTTGTGGCACCCAGGCGGCTTCGCATATCAACGCTGGAAAGCCGAAGTTTTCGATCCGTATCCAGCCACGGACGTCGGCCCGATGGGCTCGAGTCCGGTCGGATTTCGGCCTCCCTGGTACGAGACCCCGGCACCGTTAGGAACGCGCGACTATAACTCCCTGCACGCGCGCTTCGGCCCCGCCCCCCCTCAGCAATCGCCGGTCATGCCTTGATCGCTCGCCGCTGGGCGAAATTGCCGCTCTTCTGGCCGCTTACGCTCGATGGCCCGCGGGGGTTATGATGGTTCTTTTGCCGCACGCCCGGAGTGAACCATCATGCGCCGCCGCCAATCCCGTGCTCCTCGCCACCAGCCCTCGGCCAGCCAAGGGCAAAGCCTGTCGCGGCTGCAAAAAATCCTGGCCGCGGCCGGCCTCGGCAGCCGGCGGCAGTGCGAACAAATCATTCTCGAGGGCCGTGTCGAAGTCGATCGCAAAGTGGTCGCCAATCTAGGGGCCAAGGCCGATCCGTTCAGCCAAGAAGTTCGTGTCGATGGCAATGCGCTCCCCAAGCCCAAGCGGGTTTACTACCTGGTGAACAAACCGCCGGGGGTCCTATCGACCAATCGCGATCCGGCGGGCAGGCCCCGGGTTGTCGATCTGCTGGCCCCGCGCGGCGAGCGGTTGTTCACGGTCGGCCGGCTCGACATGTCGAGCGAAGGATTGATCCTGGCCACCAACGACGGCGAACTGGCCAATTTGCTCACCCACCCCCGCTATGGCGTCGAAAAGACGTATCACGTCGAAGTTGCCGGCTCGATCGACCGCCCGGAGCTGGCCCGTCTGGAAGCTGGCATGTATCTGGCCGAGGGTTTTGCACGCGTGGTCGGCGCGCGGATCAAGACGCGCTTCAAGAAAAGCACGCTGCTGGAAATCACGCTGGACGAAGGCCGTAATCGCGAAATCCGCCGCCTTTTGGCGCGCACTGGGCACAAGGTGATGCGGCTGCGGCGCATTGCCCTCGGCCCGCTACGTTTGGGCGAAGTGCCTTTGGGCGCCTATCGCCCGTTGACCGGCGCAGAAGTGAACGCCTTGCGGCAAACGACGACTCCGGCCGCGCGCGAGGAACGAGAAAAAATCCACCGCGCCCAGGCAGCGCGAAAGGCAGTTGCCGCCGCACAAAAGACCGCCACGGAGAGTGGTGCGACCGTTGATTCCGCCACAGACGAGGCGACCAAAGGTAACGGCGCTGGCAGCCGGCCCATGCGCAAACGTAGCGAGCGTGCCGACCGGCATGACGCTCGACACGCTGGTACGAATGTGGCCACTGCTGCCATCGCTGACGAGACAGAGCATTTCCGCTTGCCCCGAGGGCCGCTGGGCGACGGTCAGGCGCCGCAACGAGGGGTCATCATCGGCGGCGATTCTTCGTCGCTCGGACCGTGGCGTCCGAAGAGGCCACGACGCGCACGCAAGGAGAGGCCGGCTCAACGTTTTTCCGCCGCTCAAAGCGACGCCTCGCAAGGCGTGGCCGGCGACTCGGACAGCGGAGACGAAACAGCAGGATCGCAGCCGGGAGAGCGCAGGGCCGTGGAGCGGTGGCGCGGTCCGGCTCGACAAAAGTCCGGTACCCAGCCGCGCGGGGGCGGTCGCGCCGCAAGAGCAGCGCGAGGCAAGGCGACCGCGGGGGTCAAGGCCGGCCGCCGCGCCAAGGCGAGCAATCGTGGCGGACATACGGCGCACGCCAAGAAGGCCGGCCGCATCAAACGCCGCGGAGCCGGACGCGGGGACGCGACATGACGTTGCCGCTCGACGAAGCGTGCTATGCCGACCAGGCGGCCGTCGAGGAAGTGACGCTGCAGGAAAACGTCCGGCTGGCACGCGACACGTTCCGCTTGCGGTTCGAGGCGCCAAAAATCGCTAGGCGAATCTTGCCCGGTCAGTTTCTCATGGTCCGCCTCCCCACGGCGAGCGATCCGCTGTTGGCGCGTCCTCTGGCGCTCTACGACACCGTGCTCGACTCCCGCCGCCAGGCGGTGGGAATCGACGTCGTTTATCTTGTCGTCGGCAAGTTGACTGCTGCGCTCGCGCGACTCGAACCGGGAGCCCGGCTCACGGTTTGGGGACCGCTCGGCAACGGATTTTCGCCCGCGGCGACCGAACATTTGCTGATGGTTGCCGGCGGCATCGGCCAAACCCCCTTCTTGGCGCTGGCTCGTTGGTATCTGCACCGGCGGCGTTACGGAGAAGCGGCGGCAGCGCCCCCCCGCGCCTCGCGCGTCACACTTTGCTACGGAGCACGGACGGCCGACTACCTGGCAGGAGTCGCCGATTTTGCGGATCTAGGAGTCGATGTCCGGATCAGCACCGACGACGGATCGGCCGGTCATCACGGCCTGGTGACCGAACTGGTCGAGCCGCTGTTGGAGGAGTCGCCCGCAGCGCGGGTCGTTTGCTGCGGGCCGGAGCGAATGATGGAAGCCGTTGCCGGTCGGTGTGCCCACCACGCGGTGAAGTGCGAGGTTTCGCTGGAAACGCCCATGGCCTGCGGCCTGGGCATATGTTTCAGTTGCGTCACGCGAGTGCGCGATGCGAGTGGCGGCTGGGACTATCGACGTACCTGCGTCGAGGGGCCTGTGTTCGACGCGGCGCGGATCGTCTGGTGATCGGGATCAACGATTAGCCGTATTGCCGCGGACCGCCATCATTCTTTTTCGGCGATCGTGAAATCGATCGAGGCCTGTCCGATCTTCTGGCTCAACGTATCTTCGACCGTCAATTGCAGCGTGTAGTTGCCACCGTAGATCCGCTTGGGCATCCACACGAAGTAGCGGATGAAATAGTCGCGGCGCGGGTTCTGGCAATGCTCCTCGCTGACTTCGAATTCCTTCTGATCGACCCGAGCGCCGTGATTGTCGAGAATCTGATAACTGCTTTTCAGCGCGGTACGAAACCCCTGGTCGGTCGCCGCGGTCTTGAAATTCTCCACTTCGGCGTACAATAGCACTTCCTGGCCCGGATGGAATTCGTAGTGGTCGAATTTCTTGTAAACGCCGTAACTTTGAACTTCGGTCGCAAACGCGACGTTGCGAACTGAAAGTGTCGCCACGTTGCCTAGTCGCTGATTGGCGTCGCGCAGATGAACCGCGGCCGCCGCGGCGCGGCGTGCCTCGTCGGGAGTCTTGTCGGCATCGAGATAGGTCGAAAGACCGAACAGTTGCTCCGACCAGAAATCTTGCTGCGCCGCCGGCACGCCCGCCACTGGACGCAGGGCCCCCTCGCGATCGCCATCGACGAGATACAAGAGCCGCAAACCCGCGTGTCGACCAATGGCGCCCGTGGTCGCTGGCGGATCGGCCGTGTCGCGTTCCAGCCCGCGAATTGCCGCTTTCAGATGCGCCTGCCAATCGAGCGGATCCATCTCGGCCGTAGGGGCCGGACTGCCTGCTTTCGTCGCGGCTGTCGCCGCAGCTGAGGCCGGAGCGCTGGCCGTCTTCGCTTCCGTGGGCGGACCTGCCGGCGTGGCGTCGGTCGCGACTGCCGCGTCCGTGGCGATTGCGACGGCCGGCGTTGTCGGCGGTTCACTGGCGGTTGCCGCAGCCGGCGGGGGTTCGGCCGACGTTTGATATCCGACCGTCTGCACCGCTTCGTCCTTGATCGGCACTTCACTCGCACTGGCATCCAGGTTGGAATCGGTCGTTTCGGCGTCATCGAGAGGCAGCGGAGTCGCCGCCAGGCGCGCCCGAGCAGCACCCAATGGCTTGACCGCCGGAATGCCGGGCAACAAGGCGGGTTCGTCGATCGCGCGGTCGGCCGCTGTCGTTGGCTGCGGCACTCGCTCGGCAAGGGTTGGGGGCGCCGCCGAGGCTTCTGTCGAACCGGCTTCCGGCGAATTGTATTTGTGCCGATAGGCGAGTGAAGCTTTGAAGTAAACCAACAGTTGCGGCCAGAGTGCGGGATCGGTTTTCTTCAAATCCGCCACGAGTCGATCGCGTGTCGGACCGTCGATCGCTCCCAACTCTTCCAATTCCGCCAGCACTGCGGGCATGTCTTGTGCCTCGCCCGATGCGGGCGAAGCCGTTCGCGCTGCACTGTTGCCGGTCGCCGCCCCGGCATTCGCCGTCGCGCCTGCAACGGGAGTGGCCGATGCGCTTGAAGCTGGCGTCGCGGCTACTTCGGCGCCGGCGTTGGCTGTGGGCGACGTCACTCCACCCCCAGAAGTCGTTGTGGCCGGCGACTCAAGCGAATCGACGCGCGCAAGCGGACTGCGCAAGGTGTAATTGGCGCAGCCGGCCAAACAAATGAGCCAACCGCAGGCGCGCAGTCGCATGGCACAAAGCCGGTGCATGGTGATCTCCGAGATGGGGGGCGGATTCTAGGGGAAACCGCCCCCCCATCTCAAGACGAACTTGGGGGTGATGGCGTCCTCCGACGCCGGCCATTTCCTCAGGCGACGGAACGGCAAGTCGCTGCACGGGCAAGCGATGCGCAGGCGATCCCAAATGCTGATTTCCGTAGTCGACTATCACGGAAGGTGATATTAGCGGCATGCCCGCAACTCAAACGACCCGCGGCACGACCATCGAGAGTCGTAGCGCTGGGGGCCATGCTGGCACGGCGTCGCTGGCCACTTGACTTCGCATCAGCGAACCGGATACTCACGGACTAGGTCGAGTTTTATTTTTTTCGTCCCTGGAGAAAGGCATGCGTCGTCCGAAAATCAGCATCATCGGGGCGGGCAACGTCGGCGCCACCACCGCGCATTGGTGTGCCGCAGCCGAGTTGGGCGATATCGTTCTGGTTGATATCCCCCAAGTGGGCGACATGCCTCGCGGCAAAGCGCTCGACCTGATGCAAGCTTCGCCGATCATGGGCTTTGATTCGCACATCATCGGCACTCACGACTATGCCGACACCACGGACAGTGACGTCGTCGTAATTACTGCGGGTATCGCGCGAAAGCCG
>DATJTR010000370.1:0-4710 GCA_035503215.1 Pirellulales bacterium | reverse complement strand
GCGGGCGGTGAACTGGCAACCGACGATTTCGCTGCGCACGCAGTCGATCACGGTGGCCGAATGATGCACCACCCGGGCGGCCATCAGAATGTACGGCTCCTTTCCCAGGGCGATGATCACTTGCTCGCTGGTGGGCGCGCTATCCGAAAGATACGAGAATCCGCTCAGCGACAAGTCGTGACACAGCACCTGCTTGAAATCGCTGATCGGCGGCACCCGATTGTTCACATAGGGAGCCAAAAGCTGTAGGCAGGAATAGCGATGCCGCTGCCGATCGTCCGCCTCGGCCGCGTGCGCACGGCTCGCGTGCAGCACGTGATGCACCAGCGAAAAGAAGCCGGCGTCGGTCATCCCCGCTTGCGACATCGTTCTCTTCCTCATCCAGGCGGCAGCTCAACGGGCCGCTGCGATCGCGCGTTCGTCGTAACCCGCTCCACGGGCGCGCAAAAACAGCTCCCTAGGGATTTCTAGCTCGTAAAGCGGTGACAATCTCGGCACGAACTCTCGCGGCGCGGGCCGCGATCGCCCAACCAGGGGGGACGAGTCGGTCTGTAGCGATTCTGCCGGTCGGCGGCAGTTTCCCCGCCAGGCAGGACGATCGGTCGCTCGCCCGGCGAAGAAAGCCGCCGCGGGGGAAATCCGTCCTGCTAATCGAGCCAGTCTTTGGCGGCCAGCCGCTCGGGCGTGTAGGTCTCGGTCACGTAGCTGATGTCTTTCGAGATCAGCGCCTCGACCTCCAGCTTGAAACCGTTGGAGAGCATCAAGTCGATCTCTTTCTGCCAGGCCTTTTTGCCGCTGAACCAGGGATAGTTCTTGATCTGTGTGGCCCGCTTGCGGTCCTGGTCGTTCAGCCCGATTTGCACGCTGGGGTTCAACTGGCAATCGACATAGTCGCTGCTCCGCAGGCCGAGAAACTTGGCTTCGGGAATCGCCATCCGGGCCGATTCGTAGGCCAGGTTGATCGATCCCTGCTTGATCACGCTGTAGATGTAGTACCCCCAGGGGTCGTTGTCCAACAGGCAGTAGATCGGCAGCTTGAGTTCATTGTGCAGCCGGTGCAATAAGCGCCGCACGCCGCGGGCCGGCTGCCCGCCGCCGTGCGTCAGAATGCAGTTGTGCTTCCGCCAGAACTTGTCTTCGTTGAACCGCCGCCAGACCGTGTCTTTTTCGACGTGCAGGATGAAATCGGCTTCGTTCTTTTTGATCTGCACCGTCTCAGCCTCGACGATCGACGGAATGCTATAGCCCCCCGAGCCCATGCGGGCGCAATCGATCTCATCGCCGGAATCGATAAGCGTGATCGGGCCGACCAGCCCGCCGCGGTTCGAGGCGTAGACGCGCAGCTCTTCGCGCAGAGCGGCCAGAGTGACTTCCAAATCTTCGATCACCGGATCGCACTCGTCCTGCGTGGCGAACGTTTCCTCCTTGGTCCCCTCGATCTTGTGCTTGAGCATGTAGAACAAACCGCGGATGCTGATCGATTTTTGCTGCTCGATCAGTCGCTTGCAGCCTTGAGCCACCAGCATGGTCTGCATGTAGCTCTTGGCCTGCGACAGGTTGAAAAGCTGTCGGCGGTTTTTATTGCTCCCCATTTCGATGAAACCGCGCGATTTGTTGTAGCGCACGTTCGACAGTGCCCGGGTGGGAATGTCGAGATACGGATCGCGGCTTTTGTTGGCATCGTCGACGATCCGGTCGGCCAGGCCGACCAGGTCCCCCATCGTCTTCTTGTCGCGGGGATTCATTTTCACCGCCGAGCCGGTCGAGCGGCTGGCGGCTTGTGCTTTGCGAGGTTTTTTGGCCATGGATTCCTGATCAGTAACTTGCTGGATTCATGCCTGCCGGAAGGCTCGTTCCCAAAGCCGATTGGCTCCTGCGAGCCCCTATTTCTTCTTTTTGGCCGGAGCCGCCGCGGGCTTTTTCTTCGGCCTTGCCACGGACTCTTCGGCCGCGGCCTTTTGGCCCGTCGTTCTTTTGCCGGCCGATTTTTCGCTGGCCGGTTTTTCCGCGGCAGCCGCGTCGGCGGTCGCCGCACTCTTGCCGGGCCGGATCATGGCGTGCGTCGAGGGATCGACGATCAGCACGTTGTCGCCGAATTCTTCCTCTTCCTCTTCGTCGACCACCTGTCCGCTTTCGTCGAACTTGGTGTCGGCGGCGGCCGTCTTTCGCTTGGCAACTTTGAGCAACTGGTCGTACAAGCTCGAGCGATCGGTCTGATTGATCTCGCTCACCGCGGTCGCCACCTCCCCCAGGTAGCGGAGGAAAATGCTCCGCCGTTCGCCTTCGTGCTTCACGTGCAGCCGGCGGCGCAGATACATCCCCAGCTTGCGGCCGGCCGATTGCAGCGCCAGCCGCAGCTCTTTTTGAATCTCGGGATAGCTGGCGATCGCCTCTTTCGACTCGCTGGTGAACGGCACCCACACGCTGGCCATGTGAACCATTACGGTCACCGGCCCCGAGGGCAACGAGCCGCGCGACTGGGTCAGACCATACGACCGCCAATTGGTTTGCATCACCATCTGCGTGATGGCGCAGGCCGCGTGCTGAAATTGAAGCGGCACGCGGTTGGCATAGCGCAGTACGGTCATTGTCTGCCCGGCATCGAGGTTTACGCTGTGCAGGGCCTCGTGCAGCTTGCCGACTTCGGCCGCTTTGAGCTTGGCGGGGGACGCTCGCGTGCCCAGCTCCGACTCTTTCAAGATCTTGTCGGCCGCTTCGCTCCCCAGGCCGTAGAAGGTGCTGATCAAGAACTGCCGCATCGTGCGGGCGTCGCTCTCGGTCAGTAATTCGCTCAGCGTTTCCAAAGGCACCTTGTTGGCCGCCTGCACCCCGCCATAGGCCAAGGCCACTTCGATCAGGAACGGATTGCCGCGATACACGGCCGGCGGCCGGGTGCTGGCCACGTAGAATTCGCCCGGCACCACGTGGTGCAATCCCTTCAGCAATTGCTGCTCGCCGATCGGCGAAATGCAATCGGTCGCCGGCAGACCGATCTTCGTCGCCATGATCGCCTGATACATCTTGTCGGCCTCGGTCCGGCCGATCTTATGCGGATTGGCCCGCGTGCTCACGTCGGCCGTCTCGCAGATCTTTTGCGCCACGGCCGGGCTCACGCGGCTGAACGACTGCGTGAAGAACTGCGAGAGCGAGCCGGCCTTGGTGTCCTTGAGCATCGTCACCAGCATGCCCAGCTCGATGCCGTAGGGATGCGGCTTGATCTCCTTCGGCTCGACCGGCAGCGTTTCGCTGGAACGCTGGTAGACCTGCTCCTCGCCGTCGGGATCGAGAAAGTGCAGCGTGACATGCGGATTGGCAATGGCCGTCTGCTGGAGGTATTCGTCGACGCTGCCCCGCCCGCGCTGATATTTGGCTTCCAGCTCGATCGTCACGCGGGTGCCGTGATCCAGGTCGATCCATTCGATGCCGTGCTTCTCGATGTACTTCGCCCCTTGCTCGCCGGGCGGAATGTCGACCCCCTCGCCGCCGCCGTTGAGAATCTCGGGATGATTCTTCTTCGTGTCGATCTGAATCTCGTAGTAGTGCGCCGGCTTGCGCTGCGACACCTTGGAGATGATCTTCACCGGCTTGCCGGTCGTGAGCACGCCGTACATGCCCGCCGCGCTGATGCCGATGCCTTGCTGGCCGCGGCTCATCCGCAAGCGGTGGAACTTCGAGCCGTACAGCAGCTTGCCGAAGATCAGCGGAATCTGCTTCTTGAGAATGCCCGGCCCATTGTCCTGCACCCCCACCTTGAACCGACCGGGCGAGGTCGGCTCGATGTGAACCCATATCTCGGGCAGGATGCCGGCCTCTTCGCAGGCGTCGAGCGAGTTGTCGACCGCTTCCTTGATCGTGGTCAGCAGCGCCTTGCGCGGATTGTCGAAGCCGAGCAGGTGACGGTTCTTGGCAAAGAACTCGCTCACCGAAATATCGCGCTGGCTGGCCGCCATCGACTCGGCGGTCGCCCGCCGCCGGCCCGATGGCTTGGGAGTGTGCCCGTTAGTTTCGTGCGGCGCCGCTGCGACCGTCAGACTGCCGTCGGCCGCTTCGGTTTCCACTTCAGCCGCAGCCGCCTTGCCGACGCCTTTGGAACTCGTTTGCCTGGGTTTTTTGGCCATCCTTTAACCGTCTGCCTGGGAAACTGGGAGGATCGGGGCGAGAATTCGTGCGAGCGAAAAGTTAACGGCCGGTGCTGGCAACCACACGACGACGGGCCGTCACACGTGTGAATCTGGCAAAAGATTGCGGCCCTGCTGGCCACCCGCAGGGCCAACACGACCTCGGGGCGGAGAGAGTGCCGGCGTCCGCCCGGGGGGGACACGCGCTGGTAAACCCTCCTTGATCGAGCGCGCCTGGATTTCAAGATTTCCGGTCGTAGCGATTATACCGATTGTCCGGCCTCTCGCCAGTCGGCATGCCCCGTTCTCTCGGGAAAAACAGGCATATTCGACAGAAGCGGCATTCAAAGACTCACCCCTACGACCGGCAAAGGCCGAAACCTGATACTGGAGTTCGACGGCCGAGATCGACCCGCGTGGCGCGACCCAGCGCCGCACGACAACCGTCGCGGGGGGCCGACGAGTCATTCGCTCGCCGGGCCGGCCGACGACCCCAATTGATCCCGATCTCGCCCCGCCGAGCTTGTTCAAAGGTCTTCGTTCGCTTCGGGGGGCAGCAGCCACCAACTTCCACAATCACGATTCGAGCCGT
>DATJTR010000369.1:0-9934 GCA_035503215.1 Pirellulales bacterium | reverse complement strand
AATCGCCGCCGCCAGTTTGTGGTGGCCATGCATAGGCCGTTCAACCAAATTGTTTTGCATCGAATCCGCCTTCTCATCGGGGTGTATGACAACCGCTCAACCGAACGGCACTCAACCCTGCAGGCAAACACCGTGCCGTGCTCGGCGCGATTTGCGTTTGCGGCCTGATTTAGCCATTTTCTCGGGCTATCTCCGCCGTTGCGTGATGGCCTAACCTGCGCGTTAGGCGACCCAGTTGGCATTCCGCGTGCCAACGGGCACGATGCGCGGTCAAGGCAGACGCCGCACCTGCCGAGAGGCGATTCTCGATGGCGAACGCCTCGAAAGGCTTTCAGAGGCCGGCGCAACGAGGCGAACCGCCAGCGCCCTTGCGCTTCTACGCCGCTTGACTCATGATTCGGCGCAGCGCCGTCGCACCAAGAGCGATTGCGCCGAGGACGCAGAGCACGATCGAGGACGGCTCCGGAGTCGGAAGTGTCAGCGCAAAGACGCTGCCCAGATTGTTAGTTCCACCTTGAAACGCCGTCCCGTAAAGCGTTGAGCCGTCGGCGCTGAGCGTCAAATCGCTTTGAGGGTACGAATACATCTGGTCGAACGAGTAGAGATCGGTGATTGTGCCGCCTGAAAGCGGAATACTGAAAATGGCGCCCTCGCCATTGAGCCCGCCGAGCTCCGTCGTCCCGTAAAGCGTCGACCCCCTGAGGGTCAAGCCGGCCAGCGGATATTGGCCATTCGCGCCATCGAAAGAAGCCAGAACCGTCGGCGTTCCCCCGGAGACGGGAATGCTGAAGATAGTGCCGTCACCGTACGCGCCGCCAGTCGGAGTCATCCCGTAGAGGGTTGCACCAACGAGAGTCAAACCACCCTCGGGAGACGCACCATGCGGATAGTTAGGGTAGGTGCCGTCGAACGAGAACAGATTGGTGATCGTGCCGCCGGTCAGCGGGATGCTGAAAATGTTGCCAGCGCCGTAGGTTCCGCCGCTATAGGTCATCCCGTAGAGTGTGGATCCAACGAGCGTCAAGCTGGCGGCTCCGTGAGTGTCTGCGCCGTTGGTGCCATTGAAGGAGGCGAGCACGGTTGGAGTGCCACCAGTCGCCGGAACGCTAAAAATTGTTCCGTCGTTGGATGCTCCGCCGGAGTTTGTCATGCCGTAGAGTGTCGATCCGACGAGCAGCAAACTGCCTGCCGGCCCTGTGCCATCCGTGCCGTTGAACGACGCCAGTGCGGTCGGAGCGCCGCCGCTCATTGGAACGCTGTAGACGGTGCCGTCGCCGTTGGCACCACCTCCGGCGCTGGCCCCATAAAAAGTCGATCCACTGACGATCAAGTCGGACTGAGAGTATTCGCCGGCCGCGGTGGTGAAGGTGCCCAGGACCGTCGGCGCGCCGCCCCCGGTGGGAACGCTGAAAAAAGTGCCGGCGTTATTTGCCCCGCCGTTGTGAGTGACACCATAGAGCGTCGATCCGATGACCGTCACTCCTCCCTCGGTGTGGAATCCGTCTGCTAGCTGGAACGAAGCCAGGGTGCTAAAGGTTTGCGCGCTGGACTCTCCAGCAGCCGACGCCAAGGCGAGCATCGCCAGAAAGGATAGAACGAGTTTTGATCGATGCATTAGCGTTCCCGCCTATTTAGCTCATCGCCATGAAGACCCTTGAATCTAGTCAAGTGTTTGCGCTCGAGCAAATCGAAAAACTGCTTGCCGGACCTGCGGCGACAACTTCGCTAATCCCCTCGCGGTCGTTCCATGCCCGGCGCCCCGATCGGCCGCAGTGTGCCCACCAGCTCTCGCACCGCGATCTTGGCTTCGAGGGTTCGCGCAGATTGCGGATCGCTCGACACGCCGCGTTTTTTTTGACGTGGAAACCGCGGCTTAGAAACGAAAAAAGGCTTGTCACAACCGGTTTTGCGACAAGCCTTTTGTGCCCTTGGCGAGTGGAGGTGAGGGGGGTCGAACCCCTGGCCTCTGCATTGCGAACGCAGCGCTCTCCCAACTGAGCTACACCCCCGCCGTGGTCCGGCCGGCAGACGCTTCCGCCCCGGTCGGCCTTCAGGCGTAAGTTTAGCTTACGCCCGAGAACCCGGAATTCTAAGTCCTCACGGCCCCGCCTGTCTAGGAGAGTGTTGCCCCGCCGCACCGGTTCGCCCGGCAGCGCCACCTTTGTCCTGGACCAGCCCGACCCCACTCACGCCCATTCTGGGCGTGCCACCCGCAGCAAATCCTGCGCTCGCCAACCCGCGCCACCTATGTCCTGAACCATCGCGCCACCCATGTCCTGAACCACGGCCGCCCGGCCGCTGTCGTGGCGAAGGCCGCTGTTGCAGCGTCACGCCGGCGCGTCCTAAAGCCTAAAGTCTAAAGCCTGTCTGCCGCCTTCCTCCCTAGCGTTCGTGGCTACTGCGAGGTAGTCTGGCCAACAAGCGCTCAACCAGATCAAGAATTTCGTCCGCCGCCACCGGCACGCCCCCCACGCATGCGCATCGTGCTTTGCTATCCGGTCGAAGCCAAACACCTGGCCCAAATCCAAGCCGCGGCCCCGCAGGCCGAGATCGTCGACGCCGGCCAAAACCACATCGCCCGCGAACTGGCCGAGGCCGACATTTTCTGCGGCCACGCCAAGGTGCCCGTCGATTGGGACGGCGCCGTCCGCCGCGGCCGCCTGCGCTGGATCCAGTCGTCGGCCGCCGGCATGGATCATTGCCTGGTGCCCTCGGTCGTCGCTTCCGACATCACGGTCACCAGTGCCTCGGGCTTATTGGGCGATCAGGTTTCCGAGCAGGCACTGGCGTTACTTTTGGGGGTGCTCCGCGGGCTGCCCGTCTTCTTTCGCGCCCAGCAGAAACGCGAATTCATTCGCCGGCCGACGCGCGATCTGACCGAGGCCCGGGTGCTGATCGTTGGTTTCGGCGGCGTGGGGCGGCGGATTGCCGAAGTGCTGCGGCCGTTCCGCCCGCGGATTTTCGCCACCGACATGTTTGCCGTCGACCGGCCCGACTATGTCGCGCGGCTGCTGGCGGCCGACCGGCTCGACGAGCTGTTGCCCGAGGCCGACATCGTGATCATTTCGGCCCCGCTCACGGCGACCACGCGCGGCATGTTCGACGCCCGCCGGATCGGCCTCATGCCGCGGGGCTCGATTTTGATCAACGTCGCCCGCGGGCCGATCGTCGTCGAGCAGGCCCTGATCGACGCGCTGGAATCGGGGCACCTGCACGCCGCCGGGCTCGACGTCACCGAGGTCGAGCCCTTGCCCCACGACAGCCGGCTTTGGGTGCTGCCCAATCTGATCCTCACGCCCCACGTCGGCGGCCAAAGTTTCCGCCGGGCCGAGCAAGTGACCGACTTCTTCGCCGAAAACTTACGCCGCTACCAGGCGGGCGAGCCGCTCTTGAACCTCGTCGACAAGCAGCTCGGCTTCCCCATTCGCACCGGCAAGCCGGCGTAGCGAACTCTCACGGCGTTATCCGTTCGTCCGCAGCACCTCGGCGAACCGGTCGAGCGATTGGTTCCAGCCCTGTTTCTGGCCGTCGAACATGGCGTCGCTGATCGCCGGCAGATTCTGGCGATGGAGCCTCAGCCGGGTGCGGTTTGGGCCGAGCGCCTCGAAGGTCACCCTATCGCGAAACTCGCTCGGGCAGCCGGGTGCCAGGCCATACACTGCCGGATCGACCCGATTGCCAGCCCGGTCGGAAAACCACATCGTGGCGGTGATCCGCTCCGGCGCCACGATCTCGTGATACTCCCCGCGGTTCCAATATTCCTTGCCCTCGGGCGACCGCATGCAGAAGTGAAACGTTCCTCCCGGCCGGAGATCGATTCGGCAGAACGGGGCGGTAAATTCCTTTGGGCCCCACCAATTCTTGACGTGTTTGCAGTCGGTCCAGGCGGCGAACACCAATTCGCGCGGGGCGTCGAACTCACGGACGATCACCAGGTCGCGGCCTGCCGACGACATCTTTGCCAGCTGGTCGGCTAGCCGGGCCAGGCACTGCCGGCCTCCTTCCTCGGCGCCGAACTCGCGCACGGTGAAGTCGCGCTCGGCCTTGCTCGGAAAAACGTGGCACAGGGTCAGCCGCGTGCGGCCGGGGGCAATCTCCTCGAAGGTCCAGGTCGAAACGAAGCGGACCCCCGGCCCGCCTTCGCGCTGGCCGCCGTGGCTATAGACGATCCGCTCCGGCTTCACGACCTCGCGGAACACGCTGTGGTTGGGATAGTTCGCGCCGTCCGGCCCATGCATCGTGTGCTTCCAGTGGCCGCCGGGGCGCACGTCCATGACTTCGGTGGTGGTGGAAAAGCCGTTCGGCCCCCACCAGTTTTTCACGTGCTCGGGATTCGTCCACGCCTCCCACACCAGTTCGCGCGGGGCGTCGAACTCGCGCGAAATGATCAGGCTCCGTTCGGCCTCGGGTTCGCTGGAGTCGGTTTTCGTGGTCATGATTTTTTCCCTTTCGGCCGGGGAGGTTTTTGTGTTTGCAGCTCTTTCAAATAGGCGTCGAGGCGATCGAAACTTTCTTCCCAAAACCGCCGGTACTCGGCCAGCCAATCGGCCGCCTGTTTCAGCGGCTGCCCGACCAGCCGGCAAGGCCGCTGCTGGGCCTTGCGGCCGCGGGCGATCAGACCGGCCCGCTCCAGCACCCGCAAGTGCTTCGACACGGCGGGCAGAGTCATGGCGAAAGGCTCGGCCAACTCGTTCACCGTGGCTTCGCCCTGCGCCAGGCGGCCCAAAATCGCCCGGCGCGTCGGATCGGCCAAGGCGGCGAAGACCGGGCTCAAATCGGCGGCAGGTTTCATTAGTTCACCAGTTGGTTAATTAACCTATCGGTATAATAATGGTCACGGCTTGAGGCGTCAAGCGGTTTCGAGCCAGGAAGCTGCCGACCACAAGCTGGACCGCCCCCCTCACTCCCACTCGTCGGGCAGGTGAGAGAGAAACCTGCAAAGGTTGGACCGGGCCTGCGCCAGGGCAACGCGAGCCGCGTCGTCCCATTCCTTTTCGTGAGCCACCCAATTGCGCTGCCGCCGCACCGCGTGCGTAGAGTCTCGCACTTGCTCGCCGATTCTGCGATGGCTTGCCGTCGCGTCAATCAGAATTGCCGCGACGCGGTCCCAGGTGGGATCGTTATAACGGGCCCGGTCGAACGAGCGCAGCGCCGCCTCGAATGCAGCGAACAGCCGCACGAGGTAGGTTCCCTCCAGATTCTCATGGGCTATGGCAAGAGCCTTGCGATTTTCGTCGTCACCGCGAAGCACGGAGGGGTCTGCTTTGACTTCGTCACGCAGCCGTGCAATCGCGAAGCGGGCTGCCCCGTGTTCGCGTTCGACCGCTTTCACGTGCCCCATCCACTCAAAGCGACTGTACGGCATGGGCGTCAATCGCGTCGAGGATCTGATTGAGCGAATCGCCGGTGAGCGCAAAGGCCGTCGTTTCGCCGATCTTTCCCACGGCCTGTGAGTCGGAAGGGAACGCGTAGTGGATGTTCCAAGTCCCGTTCTCAAGGTAAAGGCTGGCAGCGTCGTCGTAGGTTGGCATCAGCGCGAGATCGACCGCTGCTTCCGCCCCCGGAACGTCGTAGGCGACTGGGTCGAGGAGCAATCGCGTAGCTCCGCGCTGAAGAAACAGCGCCGTCGCCTCGTAAAGCTGATGATCGGCGTCGCGAAACTTCTTTGGGCAGGACTTGGTTACCCAGCCCTTCGGTTCGGCCCACCGCGTCACGTCGTCCGCAAGCGCCTTAACTTTTGTAATGAACTCGTCCCGCCGCTCGGCTCTTGATTCCGCTTTCATGGTTCACGAGCCTCCCTTTGGAAAATCCAGTTACACGATCAGCCGTCCCGCACTACAAAGTTGACCATCTTCCCCGGAATGACGACCGCTTTCACGATCGTCTTGCCGGCGAGCAACTCCGCGATGCGGGGATCGCTCTTGGCTGCCGCTTCCAAGTCGGCCGCCGTCGTATCGACCGGCACCGTCACCCGGCCGCGCAGCTTGCCGCCGATCTGCACCGGAATTTCGACCGACGCTTCGCGGATCTTCCCTACGTCGAACGTGGGCCACGGCTCGAAAGCCAGCGTCTTTGCGTGCCCGAACAATTGCCACAGCTCTTCGGCCAGGTGCGGAGCAAAAGGCGAGAGCAACAGCACCAGCCGCTCCATCGCCGCGCGCGGCCGCATGTCGCACTTGAAGAAGAAGTTGGTGAACTCCATCATCTTGGCGATCGCGGTGTTGAACGACATCCGCTCGATGTCTTGCGTCACGGCCTGAATCGTGCGGTGCAGCACCCGGTCTTGCTCCTCGGTCGCCGGGGTGTCTTGCACCGCCGCGTTCAGCGCGGCCGTTTCGCTGCGCTCGTCGGCGATCATCCGCCACACGCGGTCCAAAAATCCGCGCACCCCGTTCACTCCCTCCATGCTCCAGGGCTTGGTCGCTTCCAAGGGGCCCAGGAACATTTCGAACAGCCGTAGCGAATCCGCCCCGTACTGCTTGACCACTTCGTCGGGGTTGACCACGTTCCCCCGGCTCTTCGACATCTTGTGGGCCCGGCTTTCCAGTCGCACGCCGCCGTCGGCGGCCAGCGTGAGCTTGTCTCCTTCTTTCTTGGCCTGCTCGGGGGCTACGCGCACCGCGCTGACCGCTTCGCCCGACGTTTTGACGATTGGCTTGCCATCGGCCCCGGCCGTCACCAGCTCGGCACTCACCCAGCGGCCATCGGCCGCTTGATAGCCGGTGATTTCCATTTCCCCCAGGATCATTCCCTGATTGATCAGCCGGCGGAACGGCTCGGCGGTGGTGACATGGCCGCGATCGAACAACACCTTGTGCCAGAAGCGGGCGTACAAGAGGTGCAGCACCGCGTGCTCGGCCCCGCCGACGTACAGGTCGACCGGCATCCAGGCCCGCTCGACTGCCGGATCGACGAAGGCCTTCTCGTTTTTCGGATCCAAAAACCGCAGGTAGTACCAACACGAGCCGGCCCACTGCGGCATGGTGTTGGTTTCGCGCTTCAAGCGGCGACCGCCCTCGGTCACGTAAAGCCAGGCTTCCGGCGCTCGCTCCAGCGGCGGGTCGGGACTGCCGTGCGTGTCGAACACGGCCAGCTCCGGCAGATCGACCGGCAGCCGATCGGCAGGCACGGCTCGCACCAACCCGGTCGGTTGGCCGGCGGCATCGAGCTCGTGCAGGATGGGAAACGGCTCGCCCCAAAAATGCTGTCGGCTGAACAGCCAATCGCGCAGCTTGTAATTGACGGCCTGCCGCCCCTGTCCGCGTTTGGCCAGGTCGGCGACGATGTTCTGTTGCATCTCGGCCGTCGGCTGGCCGTTGTAAGGCCCGCTATTGATCGCCGTGCCTTCGTCGGTGAACGTCGTGCTGCCGGCCAGAACGGCTTCGCGCACGGCCGCCTCGACGCTCGTACCCGGGTCGACCACCGCAACGATTTCCAGCGCGAACTGGCGGGCGAATTCGGCGTCGCGGGTGTCGTGGGCCGGCACGGCCATGATCGCCCCGGTGCCGTAGCTGGCCAGCACGTAGTCGGCCACCCAAATCGGGATCGGCCGGTTGTTCACCGGGTTGGCGGCCATCGAGCCGGTGAACACGCCCGTCTTTTCCTTGGCCAGATCGGTCCGATCGAGATCGCTCTTGCGGGCCGCTTGTTCGCAATAGGCTTTGACCGCGTCGGCTTGACCGGGGGTGGTCAGCCGGCGCAGCAGCGGATGCTCGGGGGCCACGACCATGTAGGTGGCCCCGTAGAGCGTGTCGGGCCGGGTGGTGAAGACGCGCAGCACTTCGTCGCCGGCAGCGGCCGGAAAGCCGGAGGCGGCCCGCTCGGCGCGCCAGGCTTTGAATTCCTGCGGATTGGGCTTGCCCGAGACCGAGGGGGCGGCCCCGATGAAGAAATCGACTTCGGCCCCGGTGCTGCGGCCGATCCAGTTGCGTTGCAGGGCCTTGATGCTGTCGGGCCAATCGAGCCCGTCCAGATCGCGCTCCAGCCGATCGGCATAGGCCGTGATCCTCAGCATCCATTGCCGCAGCGGCAGCCGCACCACCGGATGCCCGCCCCGCTCGCTCACGCCGCCGATGACTTCTTCGTTGGCCAGCACCGTGCCCAGCGCCGGGCACCAATTGACCGGGGCGTGCGATTGATAGGCCAGCCGGTGCGCGTCCTGATAGCGCCGCACCGCCGTCTCGCCATCGGCCGCCACGTCGGGCGGAATCGGCAGCTCGGCGATCGGCCGTCCCTTGCCCGCGGCCGGGTCGAACCAGGTGTCGAACAGCACCAAAAAAATCCACTGCGTCCAACGGAAGTAGTCGACGTCGGTCGTGGCCAGCTCGCGGTCCCAGTCGTAGCTGAAGCCGAGCATTTTCTCCTGCCGGCGAAACGTGCCGATGTTCTTTTCGGTCGTCACCCGCGGCGGCGTGCCGGTCTTCTTGGCATATTGCTCGGCGGGCAGGCCGAACGCGTCCCAGCCCATCGGGTGCAGCACGCATTTGCCCCGCATCCGCTCGTAGCGGCAAACGATGTCGGTGGCCGTCTGTCCCTCGGGATGACCGACGTGCAGCCCGTCGCCGCTGGGATACGGAAACATGTCGAGCACGTACAGCTTTTCGCCGTTGGGTAGCCGCGGGGTGGCGAACGTCTGCTCGCTCTCCCAATGCTTTTGCCACTTCGGCTCGATGACGGACGGATTATAGCGAGGCATTCTTAGTCATAGCTGCCGCTAGACGCGGGCAGACCGTCCGTGCCGGACTTGGTCGCTCGGCTCAAAGCGGATGGGCCAATCGCGGTGTCGCGCGCCACCGGTCCGGCAGCCCACGATTGAGCGGCAACGACCGGACGAGGTTCGCGAAAGAGGCGATTCTACTGGCCGGCCCCAGTGGCCGCAAACCTCAGCCCCGCCAGAGAATCGGCCGCGCCACCGGCTTGGAGAAAACGATCACCCCCCCGGAAACTGCCGGCAGTATTCGTACAGGGCGATGGTCGTAGCCGTGGCGACATTGTAGCTAAAGGGCAGGCCCCACACCGGAATCTCGACCACGTCGTCCACGAGAGCCAAAAGATCCTCGGTCAGGCCAAGCCGCTCGTTGCCGATCACCAGCGCCGTCCGCCGCTGGAATTGGTAATCGCTCAGATTCACGGCATGCGTCGTCTGCTCCACCCCCACCAGGCGATAACCCTCCTCGCGCAGCACGGCCAGCACCGGCGGCAGCGTGCGATGGACTTCGATCGTCACGCTGTCGGCCCCGTCGCGGGCGATCTTATCGACCACCTTGGCATTGCCGCAGCAGATCACCCGCTCGACCGCCACGCAGCCGGCGACGCGCACGATATGCGACAGGTTGATGTTGCTGCGCAGCGGGGCGCAAGCCACGACCAGTTCGCGCGGCCGCTCGAGTGCCGTGGGTGGTTTGTGCCGCTGGTGAACGAAACGCGTCATCGTTGCCCACGGACGAATTGCCTCGACCGGTACATTCGCACAGACGCTAATGTACCGAGGCGGCAACGTCGTGAGGATGACCTGAACCAAAGGCCGCTCACCACGGCCCAAGAAAGACCGGCTGGCTCGTGCGACTACGGTAGTAGCCGTAATAGCGCTGATAGCGCCATTGGACGTAGGCCTGGTGGGCCTGCTCGGCTTGCATCTGCACCGCCGCGCGGTTCTGGGTCGCCGTCGAGTCGGCCTGCGCGGCTAGTGCCCGGGCCAAGAGTTGGAATTCGCTGGGCGTGATCCGGCTTTTGTTCTCCAGGTTTGCCGGCACCGCCGCTGCGGCCCTGGCGGCCTGCGCATCGCCGGCGGCGAGTTGCTGCGCCCGATGCGCGGCCCCGCCCTTGGGCGTCGTTCCCAGCATTCCGCGCTGGGCAAGCTGGGCGATGCCCTGCTCCAAGGCCGTGCGGGCGTCGGGATACTCGGTGCGACTGAGCACGTCGTTGTGATTGTGGT
>DATJTR010000368.1:0-2956 GCA_035503215.1 Pirellulales bacterium | reverse complement strand
CGGCACAATTCAGGAAAAATCGAATCCCTCCCCATCCGCTTGTCGAGCAGACCTCGGGCCTGCTCAGCCGCTCTCCTGCTCATCTGATCTCCGCTTCAGACCGTTGCCGCTCCCGGGTGGGCAGGCAAGTTCTGGGGAGCGTTCCAAGGCGATCTTTGCTCGCGTACTCTCTGGCGTGGTGGGCTTCACGTAATGAGTCTAGAGCTTTCGCCCCAAGTCGAACAATATCTCGCGAGCGTCGTCGCCGATGGCCTGTTTCCGTCAGAGCGGGCGGCCCTGGAAGCGGCAGTCGCTGCGCTTCGCGAGAAGACGGAACAGATCGCTGGTTCCCGACGAGCACGCAGAGCGTCTTGAGCAGGCAAATGAATCCGCCAACGCCGGCCGCTGTCGGGAGCCGTCAGAGGCGGATTGGGAACAGCTCCGACAGCGTGCTCGTGATGCCGCTGCCCGCAATCGCTCTGGCACGATTAATCTATTATCTGCCTTGCGCAGGCGGAGTGGAGATTCTGATGGTCGCGCGTGGGGCGCGAGACCAAAACCAGCTGTTCTAAGAGGCTTCGTGCCGCCCGCTCAATAATCGCTCACCGAGCCGTCGGGATTGCTGTTGAGGGGCCATTTGTAGACGCGCTTGGGGTCGGCGTTCACCCGCTCGATCGCGGCTTCGTCGATCTCGACTCCCAAACCAGGGCCTTGCGGCAGCGAAGCGAAGCCGTCGGCGTCGACTTCCCAGTTCTTCCGGGCGACCCCGGCCGGCATCAAGTGGCCGTCGAGATAGCCCTCGTGAATCAAGAACAAAGGGATGGTGGCCGTGGCGTGCAAACTGGCCGAGAGCCCCAGCTCCGACATCGTGCAATGGGGCGCGAGCGGCACGAAATATGTCTCGGCCAGGGCGGCGATCTTCTTCATCTGCGTGATGCCGCCAGTATGGCCGCAATCGGGCTGCAAGATGTCGATGCAGCGTTCCTGCAAATAGGGGATGACGCCCCAGATCGTGCGGTCGCGCTCGCCGGTCGCCAGCGGCACGCGAATCGCCTCCTTGAGGCGTTTGAAAACCTCGATGTTGCCCGGCACGGCCGGCTCTTCGATGAACAACACGTCGTAAGGCTCGATCGCGGCGGCGAACTGAATCAGCATCGGCGGCGGGACGCAGCAGTGGGCATCGAACATGATCGTGCCGGTGGGTCCCAGGCGTTCGCGCATCTGCTTGATTTGAGTCGTCAGATGTTCGATCTCAGCCGGGTTGGCCGAGAAGGGGCGCGGTCCGCCGGCGGCAATCTTGAAGGACTTGCCCGGCGTGGGATACATGCGGATCTTATCGCGGACGTTGCCCCCGAGCAGTTGATACACCGGCACGCCCCAGAATTTGCCGGTGATGTCCCAGAGGGCCATATCGATGGCCGAAATCACATGGGTCATGTACGGCCCGCCGCGCTGGTCGCGGTGCGAACGATAGAGGCGCTGCCAGAGATGCTCGATCCGCGTGGGGTTTTGATCCTTGAGCAACTCGAACAGCGAATTGGCCAGGCTGCAGGCCACGGTCGGATCCAAACCGGTCACTTCGCCCCAGCCGGTAATTCCCTGGTTCGTCTCGATCTTGAAGTAGGCCTTTGTGCCGGCCCGCATGGGCTTGAGGCTGCTGATCTTGAGACTCGTCAGCCGATCGGTAACGTTTGCCGCGGGATTGTCGGCCGCGGCCAGCGATTCGTTGAGGAGTAGCGCGCCGGCCGCGATGGCGCCTGAGTTGAGGAACAGACTGCGACGATCGAGTCGCGAAGCGGTTGACTTCATAAAAAGGCCTGCGGGAGGAAGCGAAGGGTGAGCAGAGTAGCGGCAAAGCTACGGTATCAAGCCCGCGCTGAGGCGTCAATTTTGTTGCGCTCGGGCCTGCCTGCGGCAGCCCTCACGCCGCTCGCTTTTGCCTTGTGGGCAACGCTCGCTGGTGCAATGCGGCGCGGTGTGTGCGGTATAGTCGGGGGCCGCAAACCTGGGTTTATGGGCCGGAAAAATCCTGGTTTGACAGTTCGCCGGTTTGACCTATCTTTTTTTGTCCCGTGTACCTGCATGGGGCCTCAGAACCAACCCTGGCGAGGATTGAAAAGATGCTAACCATTCTGTGCGGAATTCCGACTCCGCTGCCGATCTTGATCGCCCTGTCGGCCACGCTGACGGTGTTTCTCGTCGAATCGTCGAAGCATCATGCTCGCGAGGCCGCACCGGCTATTCGGTAGGCGCCACGTTGCGGGGGGTTCGTCGTGCCCGCAGCACCGGTCCCGCACCCCCGGCGGACATGCTGAGTCGTGCCGGCCATCGGTTGCCGGTCTCGGGTCCCGAATTCCAACATCCTCGTGGGGGACGTTGGGGCTTCTGGCCATCTTTCGGACCGCGAAGCACGCTCGCGCTTAATCGTTATACTGCGGTCGGTTTTGCTTGACTTCGACCGGCAGTGGCGGCGGCAGCTTGTCCTTGGGTTGCGGGCCGACTATCCTTGGCCAGGCAGTTGTCACTTGGCGACGGCGCGCAGCCCCCCAAGGATCGCAATGATGAACGCGGCATTGGCCCGATCTCTAGCTTGGGGCTACGCCATTGGCTGGTTGGTCTTGGCGCCTCCGACCGCCGCGCGGGCGGACGCAGCGGCGCCGACCCGGCCGAACATCGTCGTCATCCTGGCCGACGACCTGGGTTGGTCCGACTTGGGCTGCTATGGTGCCGACCTGTGCGAAACGCCCAACATCGATCGGCTAGCTCGAGAGGGCGTGCGGTTCACCGATGCCTATGCGATGTCGGTTTGCTCGCCCACCCGGGCGACGCTGCTCACGGGCAAGCACGCGGCGCGGCTGCGGATTACGATCTGGATGGAAGGATCGTACGGCGGCCCGACCAATCGCAAACTACTGCAAGCCGAGTCGCGGCACGACCTGCCCCACAGCGAAGCGACGCTGGCCAAACGCCTGCAAGA
>DATJTR010000367.1:0-3115 GCA_035503215.1 Pirellulales bacterium | reverse complement strand
CTCGTGCGCCGTGGTACGAATCAGGCTGCCAGTTGGCGACGCAAGTGGTTCAGCACGTCGACGCGAGTAATCAGCCCGTAAAAGCCTCCCTCGTCCGCGACGATCGCCACGCGGCCGGCTTCGAAGATCGGTTGCAGCCGTTCCAGGGGCGCGCCGGGGGACACGGTTTCCAGGTTCGTGGTCATGAATTGCCGCACCGGCTGCGAGAAGCCGGCGGGATGATTCGACACGGCCAGGAGCAGGTCCGATTCGTCGACCAGGCCCACGATCCGCCCGCTTTCCACGGCCGGCACCTGCGACACGTCGTACATCCGCATGCGGCGATAGGCGATCGCCAAGGGTTCGTCGGGGCCGACGCTGACCACCGCTCCGTCGGCAAAGCGGCGCGGAATCAGGTCGCGCAAATCGCCGAACGTCGTCAGGCGTCCCAAGCCCTGATCGGCCATCCAATAGTCGTTGAACATCTTGGAGAGGTACTTGTTGCCCGAGTCGCAGACGAGCGTCACGACCCGCCGCGGCTCGCTCTGCTCGCGGCAATAGCGCAGCGCCGCCGCGACCAGCGTCCCGCTCGACGAGCCGGCCAGGATCCCCTCTTGCTTGAGCAACTCGCGGGCGGTGGACAAACTTTCGGCATCGCTGATCGAATAGGCTTTGCGGACGCGCGACAGGTCGGCGATGGGGGGCAAGAAATCTTCGCCGATCCCTTCCACCAGCCACGAACCGGCGGTGCCGATTTGACCAGTGGCAATATACCCGGCCAGGATCGAGCCAACCGGATCGGCCAACACGATTTCGACGTGCGGGGCCACGGTCGCAAAAAAACGGCTCAGTCCCGTGATCGTGCCCCCCGAACCGACGCCACACACCACCGCGTCGAGGCGATGTTCCGTCTGGGCCCAAATTTCCGGGCCCGTCGTCGTTTCGTGGGCCAGGGGATTGGCCGGATTGTTGAATTGATTGATGTAATAGGCGCCCGGCGTTTCGCGAGCGATTCGCTCGGCCAGGTCTTGATAGTAGTCGGGGTGGCCGCGGCCGACGTCGCTGCGCGTCATCACCACGTTGGCCCCCAAGGCCTTGAGGTGAAAGACTTTTTCCTGGCTCATCTTATCGGGAATGACCAGCGTCAGGCGGTATCCCTTCTGCGCGGCGACCAGTGCCAGCCCAATTCCCGTGTTGCCGGCCGTGGCCTCAACCAGGGTCGAACCCGGCCCGATGTGACCGGCCCGCTCGGCGGCTTCGATCATCGAGCGTCCGATGCGGTCTTTGATCGATCCGCCCGGATTGTGATTTTCCAGTTTGAGCAGCAGCTGGCACGCACCGGTTTCGACGCGCGATAGTTCGACCAGCGGCGTATTGCCGATCAGCTCGAGGACGTTCGAGTGGCTCACCATGGCAATCAGCCCCCCTGCTGTGCGGCGAGAAACGCGCGACCGATCGCAGCAACCCGCGACGCTGTGGAATAATCGTGCTAGCCGGCAGATTTCGCCCCCAGATTTACTTCGTCCACCCCGGCGCAGCCGCATGAGCCGTTCGCCAAGCGGAAAAAAGCGAGCATCCGCTAGCACGGGGTTTAACACCGGCGGCATTAAGCGTTTCCCGCAAAGTCGATCAAGATGATCGGCTTGCTGATGATGCAAATTCTTTGCCGACAATCACTTGCGGTACTTCGACGGCCCTGTATATTCCGGGCATTCGTGAATCGCTGACCCGACTTGGGGAGGCTCAACTCGACAACCCCGCGGGACTGACTGGAAGGCCAGAGGGAACGCCCGGCGCGACCTGGGAAAGCTGCACAAGGCAAGCGGCTGCCAGGACCGCCCGTACCAATAAGGAGAATGGAAAGATGTCCAGCACGATGATGTTCGAACGCTCGATGGTTGGTTCGATGGGCAGCATGGGCTCGATGCCGCAAGGCGGCATGCCTGCCATGACGCCGGCGGCCCCGTCGATGATGATGGTTCCCCGCTGCACGATGAAGTTCGAAAAGTGCGCCGGCGGCATGAAGCTGACCTGCACTTGCGAAGACGAAATGAGCGCCGCCACGCTGCAGAATCTGTGCAAGATGATGGCCGGCGGCATGTGCAGCTGCTGCTGCATGATGAACGGCATGATGATGTGTCAGTGCTCGTTCTGCATGTGCAACTGCAAGTGCACCGACACCAAGAACGGCGTTTGCTTCACCTGCACCAGCGGCGACAAGGCCTGCTGCGACATGTGCCAATCGTGCTGCGAATGCGTGATGAAGTGCATGGAAGCCGGCTGCGTCTGCTGCCTGATGATGAACGGCATGCCGGTCTGCTGCTGCAGCTGCTAGAGAGATAAGGCGTTAGGCTACAGGCTTGGAAAAACTGAACCAGCCTCGCGGCAGCGCCGCGGGGCTGGTTTTTTTTATGCGCTTGAGGAACGCGAGGCTCCTGGTAACCCGCCGTCAATCGTCGACCAGCCAGCCGATCACTTCGACCAGGCCGTCGCTGTTGTTGCACGGCGCGATGCGGTCGGCGGCGGCCTTCACTTCGTCCAACGCGTTTCCCATCGCCACGCCCAGGCCCGCGCCGCGGATCATCGGAATGTCGTTCACGTCGTCGCCGACGGCACAAATCTCCTCGGCCGCGATTCCCCATTCTTCGGCCAGCCTGAGCACGCTGTGCCATTTCGTGATGCCGACCGGAGCGATCTCGCACATGAAGCCTCGATAGCGCGGGCTGCGCAGCACGTGCACCGAGAGGTGCTCGTCCAGCCGCCTTTCGAGCTGTTGGGCCAGTGCGCGCATCTCGTCGCGGCTGCCCATGGCAAAGCCGGCAAAAATGTCGGCCGGCGGCCCCGCAACCAGATTCGGCCAAACCCGTCCGCAACCGGCGTTCATCGCCAGGAATTCGGCCAGCACTCCCTCGGGCACAGCCGGTCGTGGCAGGTAATAGTCGAAACCATGCGCGAAGGTGTCGCCATACAGGATCGGATCGTAGCCGGCAGAATCGACGATCGACAGAACTTCTTCCAACACCCCCTGGCGGAATTGTGCCATGAACAACGTGCGATGATCGATCGGGTCCTTGACCAAGGCCCCGCTGGCCGTGATCACCGGCACGTGCAGCTTGAGCGGCTCGATCAGGTTCAA
>DATJTR010000366.1:0-5820 GCA_035503215.1 Pirellulales bacterium | reverse complement strand
ACCCGTCGCCGATCTCCGCCTCCTGTCGGGCCAGCTCGGCACGCGCAAGGGCGGCCAAAGCCACTTGCATTCGCACCAACAAGGCGCGGGAGTTTTGCGGATGGTGCCGCTGGAAATCGGTGGCGACGGTCGCAATCTCTTGCCAGATCGGGCCGCGACGGTCGGCCGGCACCGCCACGGCATGTTCGGCCAAGGTGCGGATCAGATCGATCACCATCTCGGCCCGCGCCACGTCGTCTAACGGTGCATCGGCCAACCGTCCCCGGCAGTACGTTTCAGCCAGCGCGTACAGTCCGCGTCGCCGCAGACCGGCCACGAATCGTGCGTCAGCCGGCTCATGGGTCTCGTCGGCCGTCGCCGCTCGGAGCGGTCGGACCGTGGCCGAGCCCAAATGCTTTTGGGCCTCCTTCGCCACGAGCATTTGATCGCCATACGACCGCACGATTTCGCCCCACAGGGCTTGGGCCTCTTCGGGCCGGTTCAGCTTGTCGAGTGCGCCGGCGGCGCTGGCCAGCGCGGCAGCGGCCAATGGTCGCTGCCGCGGATAGAGAATCACCGTGCGCAAGAGCCACAACACCCCTTCTTCCGGCTGTCGTGCCAGTAGCGCCGTACCGATGATCTCGTCGGGGCCGGCCTGCAAGGATTGGGGGATTTTGGCGACCGCTTCCTTCCACGCGCCAATCTGTTTGTCGGTTGCCTGAAAGGCGATCGTCCGCCACTGTTGGGCTTGGGCGAGCAGCGCCACGCGCTCGTCCCGATCGGTCGCCAACCGAGCCAGAGCCGCCTGCGCCGCAGGGCGCTCAGCCGTGGACAGCAAATGACTGGCCCCCAGTAGCGCCGCGGCGGGCGTATCGGTTTGTGCCAACCAGTGTTTCGCCTTCTTCTCGAGTTGCGGGCTCGGCTCGGCGGGCAGCCAGGCCAGCGGCAGGCAATCGAAATACTGCGTCGTCCGGTCGCGGCCCAGCAGGATCAGGAAGTAATCGCAGGCCGGCTCCCACTCTCCCAGCGCCTGATAACACCACACGATCTGAGAGAGGATTTGACGCCGCACCCACTCGCGGGTTTCGTGCTGGCCGTCGAGCGCCGCTCGATAATGCGACAAGGCGAGACGGAATTTTCCGTCGGCCCAAGCGGCATCGCCGGCCTGCTGCTCGGCCGACCGCGTCGTCGTGACCGCGACGATCCGCGCGGGGGGAAACGTCTTTTCGTGACCGTTGGCGAGTTTGAGCCGCAGCTCACGACCGGTGAAGTCGAGAATCTCGCCCGAGTATTTTGCCGACGAACTGCGGCCGTCGGTCGCCGTCACCACGACTTGGTCGGTTCCTTTCGCCTCGGCGGGCGCCCCGCGGACGGGAGAAATCCAGCAACCCGCCAGCAGCGCCAAGCCCACTACCGTGGCAGCCCAGCAGCGGCGGCCACGCGGAATCGGCATGTGGGGGGATTTCGGGACGAGCACGGTCATGAGCCAGGTCTTGAAACGTGGCCGTGAAGCCACGAGAGGCGATTGGAGACGCGCGATCTTGCCGCACCAGCCCGCGCCGCACCAGTCCGCTCCGCACCGTGCGACGATCGATTCACGCCAGCGGTTCATTGGACGGGGCGCGGCAACTGCGAAATGTCGACGTACACGTGCCGCCCGCGATTCTGCCGCGCGAGCCGGATTAGAAAATTGTCGCTGTCCGACGCCGGACCGTAACCGAATTCAATCGTGTTGATCACTGCCCCCTTGTTCGCCCGGGCGATGCGGGAAAGCTGCGTAGCGGTCAGTCGCGGCTCGTCGGCGTCGGTCAGGAAAAAGACCACGTCCGGCGCCATGCGTAGTGCTTTCATCAGCGCATCTTCGTGCTCGGTGCCGCCGTCGGCGGTAATGCTGCCGACGAATCGCTCGGCCAGCGTTCTGTTCTGATCGTTGGCAAAGACCAACCGGTTGGTCGAGCCGGTCAAATTGAAAATGTGCGGGTCGTCGTTGTAGAAGATGATCTGAAACTGGTGCGTCGGCCCCAACTTTTCCAGGCTGTCGATCAGTTGGCTTTTGGCCGCGGCCAGCGGCGACCCGCCGTGGCCACCCATGCTTCCCGAGCGATCGAACACGTAGACGAACTTGTATCCTTCGCTCTCGATGCCAAACACGCCGGTGCGGGCGTACCCGCCGCGGAGATTCTTCGAGCCCGCGCTGCCGCTCGTCGTGCCTTTGGCGTTGCCGGTGCCGCCTCCTTCGAGCGAGCCCGCCCCCAGGCCGGGCGTCACGGCCGGCAGCGAGCCGGCAAACAGGATGGGCGGGGCCGTTTGCAATGCGTCGGCGAGTGGGCTGCCGCCGCCACCCCCGGTTGCGGTGGCCGAGTCGGCGCTGTCGCTGGTCATGCCGTTGCCGGCGGCCGGGCCGCCGCTACCCCCCGCGGTTTCGCCGCCGTTCGGATCGCCAGTCGGCTCGTCGCTATAGGGCCCCTCGGTGTCGGCCGACACAATCGCCGCATTCAGCGAAATCCCGTTCGGGTCGCCAGGGGGCTGCTCGGGACCGCGGGTAAGGATGAAGCAAGTCGCCAGCACGATCAGCAAGCCGCAATGCGCCGAAGCCGAGAGAAGCCAGGGAACGGCCCCGGGCGCTCGAATCGGCGTCGAACTGTCGTCGACGATCACCGCTGGATTGCTACTCATACGCGGCGAACCGCTGCCGGAACAGCTTGTCAGTAAAGGAATTGGGGCTTATACCTAGGATTCTACTCGACCGCGGAAAATCGAGTCAACGCGGGCTTGGCCTGGCGGCCAACCCGACCAACCACCGGCTTGTCGGTTCGCCATGCGCTGGTGACTGCCAGCAGGGCGGCCGAATCCAAAGCTCGGCGCGAAACGTAAAATGGACTTTGGAGTGCCTACCCTGCCTACGTGCGGCAGCCGGAGACCGGTCGCCAAAGCGGCCCAATTTGTTTAGTGTGGGGCTCCAATCCCGTCACCTTTTCCGGCACGATCCGCCGCTCGCGGCGTGCTGCCAAGTTCGACCGACCAACCGATTTAAGTCATCGAAGGAACCCTGACTTGCGGATCATTCAATATCCTCACCCGACGCTTCGGTATGTCTCCAAGCCGCTGCGCCGCGTTGATGCTGAATTGCACCGCCTGGTGCGGGAAATGTTCGATCTGATGTACGCCGCCAAAGGCATCGGCCTGGCAGCCAATCAAGTCGATTTGCCCTATCGCCTGTTCGTGCTCAATCTCGAATCCGATCCCGCGGCCCGCGATGAAGAATTCGTCTTCATCAACCCGGTTCTCCGCTCCCACCACGGTTCGGCCGAGGCCGAAGAGGGCTGCCTCAGCCTGCCCAATCTTTACGGCGACGTGCGCCGCCCCGAGCGAGTCGTGCTCAACGCTTTCAACCTCTCGGGCGAGGAGGTGACGATGCCGCTCGATGGTCTTTTCGCCCGCGCCGCGCAGCACGAGGTCGATCATCTGGACGGCGTCCTGTTCATCGACCGGCTCTCGGCCACCGGGCTGCTCGACGCGAAGCCGGCGCTGATCAGTTTCGAGGAGCAATTCGACAGCCAGCGCGAGCGCGGCGAGATTGCCGACGACCGCTCGATCGCGGCCCGCTGGCAAGAGCTGGAGCGGCTGAGAACCTAACGAACCGGCCCGCGCTTGCGCGCAAGGACGCTCCGATGCTACGCCTGATCATGATGGGGACCGGCCCGTTTGCCGTGCCGACATTTCGCCGGCTGCTGGCGTCCGAGCATCGCGTCGAACTGCTCGTCACTCGGCCGCCGCGCACGCTGCACGGCAAGCAGCAGGCCGACGTCAATCCGATGCGCGAAGTGGCCCGCGCCGCCGGCATTCCGACTTTCGAGCCCGAGAGCGTCAACACCGATGCAGCCCGCGACCGGCTGGCCGCCTACCAGGCCGATCTGCTAGTCGTCTGTGATTACGGTCAGATTCTCAAGCCCGACGTCATCGGCACGGCGCGGCTGGGAGGAATTAATCTGCACGCCTCGCTTCTGCCGAAGTATCGCGGGGCGGCGCCAGTGCAATGGGCCATCTATCACGGCGAGAAGGAAACGGGCGTCAGTGTCTTTCAACTCACCCCCGGCATCGATGCCGGTCCGCTGTTGGGCGTGGCTGCCGCCCGGATCGATCCCCACCAAACGGCGATCGAGCTGGAAAGCTGGCTCTCCGAAATTGGAGGGCGGTTGGTTCTCACGACGGTCGCGATGCTGGCCGCCGGCACGGCCAAGCCGCTTCCGCAAGACAAAGCGCACGCCAGCCGTGCCCCGCGACTAAAAAAGACCGACGGCCAGGTCGATTGGTCGCGGCCGGCCGCGGCCATTTACGATCAGATCCGGGCGCTGGTTCCCTGGCCGAAGACCTACACCGACTGGCTTCGGCCCGACGCGGCCCCGCTGCGGCTGATTTTGGACGCCGCCGTGCCCAACAATCGGGCCAGCGGTCCTCCCGGCACGGTACTGGTGGCCGAGGGGGATCAATTGATCGTCGCCGCCGGCACGGGTTCCCTGAAGATCGACCGCCTGCAACCTGCCGGCAAGCGCGTTCTTTCGGCCGGTGAATTCTTACGTGGTTACCCGGTTCGCCCTGGCCACGTCTTCGGCCCGGCCGAGGCAGTCTGAGGAAGCGGCTTCCTCCGCGGGTTGCGCACGATCAGCGCAGCACTTCCAGCAGGTTGTGCTGCTGGTCGGTCCAGAGAGGGAAAGGGGGCTTGGGCGGATCGCGGGGAATCGAGCCTTCGACCTGGTGCAACGCATCGAGCAGTTGCCGATTCTTCGACAGGATGATCCAATCGGCCCCCCAGCCACCGTGCTTCACATCGACGGAGAACACCCGCCGCGCCTCCAGACCGAAGTGCTCGGCCAGGCCGTACACGACCGGTGCCAGGTCGAGATAGCGGTTCGAAATATGGACCGCCATCGCTCCGTCGGACTTGAGATGCGGCACGAAGATCGCGAACGCCTCGCGTGTCAGCAGATGATTCGGAATCGCGTCGCCGCTGAAAGCGTCGAGCACCAGCACGTCGAACTGCTGCGGCGTGCTCGATTCGCGCTCCAGCGCCAGCCGGGCATCCCCCAGCACCGTCTCGATCGTCGCTCCGCGCCGCTTGGCGTCGGCCAGATACGTGAAATAGGCGTCGGCCAGCCGCGGCACTTCGGGATTGATCTCGTAAAAGCGCACCGCGTCTCCCGGCTTGCGCAGATATGCCGCCAGTGCCCCGGCCCCTTGGCCCACGACTCCTAATCGCAGCGGCCCACGCTCGCCATAGAAAGTCAGCACCTGGCCGATGCCGCTTTCGGCGATGTAGTAGGCCACCGGCGTTTCCCGCAGATCGGCGGCCAACAACTGTGTGCCGTGCGTCGTCAGCCCGTGATACAGGGCACGCGTATGCTCGCTCGGGCTGTCGGGATGCTCGTCGGCGACCGATAGCACGCCGTAGAAATTGCGCACCTGGGCCAACAGCGCCCGGTTCGACAGTTCATCGCTCGTAAGCAGGTGCACGATTTCCACCAGCGCGCCGATTGCCAACAGCGCACCGCCAGCCCGCAGCGCTGCGCTCAGTTGCCACGGGCCCTTGGCGGCGCAGGTGGCCCTGTCGCCGCCAACAACAGCCTGCCGGATGCCACCGAGCCCGAGGACCGCTGCCAGCACGAAGCCCCCCACCAGGGCGAGCTTCCATTCCACGAACGAACTGAAGACCAAGGGCGCCGCGAGCGTCACGGCCACGCTGCCCAGCGGCCCGCCCGCGGCGATCATCAAATAGAAACTCGTCAAATAGCGCGGTGCCGGCCGCAAGCGAAACAGCTCGCCGTGGCAGAGCATCGAGATGCA
>DATJTR010000365.1:0-3738 GCA_035503215.1 Pirellulales bacterium | reverse complement strand
CGCGACTGTCGGGGACGGGCTTTGGCTCCAGCCGGAGCGAGGACTCGCTCACAAGGTCTCGACGCGCGCGTTCGCTCAGGCTGCTTGACGCCGCGCGAAATTTCTCTCTCGAAGGTGCAAGTTCTTAGCTCTTCCCTGCTTGCAGGGAGGCTGTCTACGCCCCCGGTAGTAGTACCCCTTGCAGACTGTAGCTTTTATGCCATCTTTGCGGTGCGCGGCGAAGGAACGTGGAAGAGCTCCGCAACGACTCGGCACGAAAGCTGCTGTTAGGGGCTGACCTTTCGTGCCCGATCGGGCCGGCTGCTGCGAAGCAACGATTTTTTAAGGAGCCTGCGATGAACAACCTGCTGAAACGGATTGCGATCATGGCGTTCGTGGGACTCGTGAACGTCGGCGTGGCGCGCGCCGAGTCGCTCTGGCTGACTGGTTTTATCGCCCGGGCGGCCAACGATTGCGGCGCCGCGGCTCCGGCTTGCGCCGCCCCCGCTCCAAGCTGTGCCGCTCCGAGCTGTGCCGCTCCGGCACCCTCCTGCTGTGAGCCGAGAATCACTTACAATCACATTTGCCGCCACCGGGTGTGCTGCTGTGGCTGCCAGCCGCCGGTCGAAACGGTGCTGTGCGTGAAAGATCCGGCAGCCTGCTGCTCGGCTTGCGCAGTCGCGATTCCGGTCTGCTTGCCCGCTTGCTGCACCGGCGAGCCGTCGGTCAGCGACCACGTCGGTCTTTTCGGCCGGGGCGTTGTGCGTTACGACTATTGTTGCGGACTGAGCATCAAAATCATTTTCCGCAACAATGGTGACATTGCCGTGACCTACATCGGGGCGTAACCGGCCGCCGGCTCCCCGATTCGCAGCGTCCGTGGCCTTCGGGACAGCCGATCCGTGAGCGAACGCAAACCACGCCGCGCGTCGCGCGCTGCGCGCCCGGCATCCAAGCCGCGCGAGGCGCAGTCAGCCGAATCGCGCCTGGCCGAAACGGCCACGGTGGCCTGGATGCTGGCCACGCTGGTCACCTTGTGCGCCGAATTGGCCGTGGCCGCGATCGCCTTGTGGCGCTGGCTCCAGCCCGACAGTCCGCTGCCGCCGCTGTTTGCCGGCGTGTTCTGGCTGTGTGCCGGCGTGGTCGGCGCGGTGTCGCTGGTGCTCGCGGCCGTGGTGCTGCGGTCACGCCGCGTGCCGCCGCCACGCGGCGTCACGGTCGTGGCGCTGGTCGCCGGCGCATTGCCCTTGATGCTTGCTGCCTGCGGCTGGTTCGGCTAGCCGGCCGAATTCTTCCATCGGCTCGGCGGTGGCCGTCATCGCCCGGCGGCGGAAAAGCCGCGGCCAAAGCGCCGGCCCGCTCGTCTGGAGCCAGCGCGAGCGGAAATAGAACTTCGTGAAGCAACGCGAGAGCTGCCCGGCCAGCTCGTCGGCCGTGAAATGCCCGTAGCGCAACACCGGCGTGTAAACGCTGTAGCGCGAATAATCGAACTGGGCGATCCGCGGCTTTACCTGGCGGAAGAATTCGGTTCCCGGATAGGGCGTGACGACGTTGAAATTCGCAAACGTCGGCCCCAGCGATTGGGCGTACCGCAGCACGCCATCGATTCGCTCGGGCGTGTCGTCCGGAAAGCCGATCATGAATCCGGCCACCGTGCGGATCCCCAGTTCGCGGCACAGCGCGATGAACCGCCGCTGGGCGCTGTCGGTCGTGGGGGTGCGGCGGTGCTGGCGCAGCGTCGCCTCGTCGGGCGTCTCGACGCCGAACGTAATGCTGCTCAAGCCGGCCGCGGCCAGGGCGCGCAGTGTTTCCTCGCGCAGCAGATCGATTCGCGTTTCGATCGAGAATTGAATCGGCCGCGGCAGCCGGCGAATCCGGTCGGCCAGTTCCATCGCCCGCGTGCGGTCGAGCCCGAACAGGGGATCGCGAAATTTGAACGACTGAAAACCGTGTTCCTGCATGCCGGCCGCCATTTCGGCCGCCACGTTTTCCGGCTCGCGAAACCGCGTCCGCTTTTCCAGCACGATGTAAGGGCAATAATCGCAGGCCAGCGCGCAGCCCCGGCTCTGCTGCACGAGCGCCGTCGGAAACCAGGAAAAATCGTACGACACGCGAAACGTCCGCGGCCCCAGCGGCGACCAATCGGGCCGGGGCAGGGCGTCGAGTTCGGCCACTTGTCCCACGTCGACGGCCGCCGGCGCGTGCGATCGCTCGGCCCCGCTCGCGCCGCTCGGCCAGGCCGCTTCGAGCACGTCGTCCAGTTTCCAAAACAGTTGTTCCACCTCGCCGCGAACGAGCGTCACGCCCAGGCCGACAAACGCCTCGGGCAACGTGTGCGCCACGATTCCCGCAACGAGCACTCGGCACGCGGGCTGGTCTTCGTTCAGCTGGGCGATCGCTTGCCGCTCCCAGGGGAGCGTGGGCAGCGAGGGATGAAAGACACACAGGTCGCCGCTCGGCAGCCGATCGACCGCATATTCAACCGTATGTCCCAGACGGCGGAAGATCGCGGCCAGATAGGCATAGGCCAAGGCCACCGGGCGGCGATCGCGGTGCATCAGCCAGCGAATCAGCCGATCGCCGATGCCCCCCGTGCCGGGATACTGGCCGACGCCAAAACCGCCGGCAAAATCTTTCGTGGCACCGCCGCGGCGTGTGTCCCACAGTACGACGTGCATTTCAGTCGTTGTCCGTCAAAGGTGCAAGTGGGGAGTGCAAGGAGGGGCGATATCGGCGGGCGTCAGCCGCCGCCGCGCGAGGAGCGGCCCAGCCGGGTGGCAGGAGGCAACACGCCACTGGCGAGTTCGGCAGCCGACGGAGAGTCGAGCGCTTCGGTCGCCGCCGAATAGGCGGCCATTGAGTCGTGGGTTTGCGGCGTCGCGCCGCTGGCGATCGAAAAAGCCGCCGCCGTGGCCGGCTGCGGCGCATAAGCATTGCCGACCGTGTGCGGGGCAGGAGGAGTAATCGTCGAATCGAGCACCACGATCCGCCCGTCCGCCAGCACGCGGTAATGAATTCCTCGCCAGCGAATGCGCGGGCTGACGAGCGCGCTCACCAGCCCCCAGCAGCCCAATAGTCCGGCCAACGGGGCCAGCCACAAATCGAAGCGCCGTGCTCGGGCCAAACGCTGCGAATAATCGGGCAAGAGTCGCGCGGCAGCGTCCTGCCGCAGCCATGCACGCGCGACTTGCAGGCAATACATCGCTGCCGTGGCGGCCAAGGCCCACGCCGTCCAGCCCCCAAGCACCGCGGCCGTGGGGGCGAGCAACAGCCCGGTCCAAAAAACCGCCTGATGCGCCGCCGAGGCCAATGTGGCCACCGCCCAAAAGCTCGGTGCGTAATGCCGGCCCAAGGCGAATTGCCGGCGGACGAACGGCAACAGATCCGCCCATTCGTAATCGACCATCGTTGGCGCCAGGGCCTCGGGCTCGAAGCGAATCCGGCCCGCGTATTCCAGCGCCCGTGCCGCGACAAGGTCGTCGCTGAGCGTGCCGCGCCAACGCGTGGCCAGGCGATAGCGTTCAAAAGTCTCGCGGCGAATCGCCCACGATCCACCCCATACGAAATGATGTCGGGCCGGCCCGATCACCGTCGCCACGCCGGCGTCGAGCGAGTGCAGCACGAGATTGGCCAGCGTGGGCCGCGCCGGCACCAACCAGCGATAACTGGTCGCGGCCGCCACGCCCGGCTCGTCCAAATGCTGCACGAGTTGCCGCAACCAAGAACGGCCGGTCCGCGTGTCGGAATCGGCAAACGCCA
>DATJTR010000364.1:0-9091 GCA_035503215.1 Pirellulales bacterium | reverse complement strand
TGCTCAAACTATCAAATGGATCCAAAAAAATGAAGCACCGGAAGGAGTTAAGGGGCCTCATCCTACAAGTCGCCCGTAACTCGCCCGGATTGCCATATCGTTAAACTCGGAAACGGATAGGTCGGTAGTCGAGTATTTCTTAGTGCCCGCCGAGCGAAACCCCCGCTCGACCGATCGTTTCTGCCGACCGTGTGGTTTGGACCGAGTAGGCCCCCCGGGGCCCTTGCCGGCGGACGTTCTCGTCGATCGCGAGAAAGGAGCTGTGCCCAGTCGCGGGTCTATCAACCGATCCACCGGGTGGCAGTGCCCCGGCCGCGCTCGATTTTGCCGGTTATGACGGCACGATTGACCAGGAGGACGACCATGGGCAACGCCGCGTTGCACCGTGAGGGCGCAGATCGGCACGATTTGACGCAGCGCCGACGGTGAATGATGATGCCCCAAAAAGCGCATCGTGGCGTGAGCAATTCGTCCATTTCGGGCGACGATCCGAATTGCCGATTCGCAAGTCTTAATTTCCCGCGGCAACCGATCATCCAGCGCTGACTGGCAGTCATTGTCATGAGAACTCCGCAGATCGTGGTGGTCGGCAGCGTGAATGCCGACATGGTGGTCAAAAGCCAGCGACTGCCGGCGCCGGGCGAAACGGTGATCGGTGGCCAGTTTGTCATGGTGCCCGGAGGAAAGGGCGCCAACCAGGCGGTCGCAGCTCGACGGTTGGGAGCCGATGTGACGCTGGTGGCGAAAGTTGGGCACGACCCGCTTGGGGACGAAGCGGTCGAGCATTATCGCCGGGAAGGGATTCGCACCGACTTCATCAGCCGCGATTCATCCGCGGCCACCGGCGTCGCTCTCATTCTTGTCGACGCGGTAGGCGAGAATCTAATCTCGGTGGCGTCGGGAGCCAACGCCACCCTCACGCCGGCCGACGTCGATCGGGCCGCAGAGAGGATTCGCGCTGCCGACGCGGTTTTGCTGCAGCTCGAGATTCCGATCGAGACGGTTTGCCACGCGGCGCGGCTGGCAGCCGCGGCTGGCGTGGCGGTGATACTCGATCCCGCCCCTGCCGCCCCCCTGCCCTGCGGCTTGCTCGCTGACGCGGCGTTCGTGACGCCGAACGAGCACGAAGCCGAATGTTTGACCGGCGTGGCCGTGACCGATGAGGATTCCGCCCGGCGAGCTGCTCTAAAACTGTTGAACGACGGTGCGCGGCACGTCATCATCACCTTGGGGCCCAAGGGAGCGTGGTTGGCTTCGGCCAGCGAGCACCGGCTGATAGCCGGCCGCCGGGTGGCGGCCGTCGATACCACGGCTGCCGGCGACGCCTTCAACGGCGGATTCGCTTGGGCTTTGGGACAGGGTCTGGCGATCGAAGCAGCCATCGCGCGCGCTTGCGCGGTAGGCGCACTGTCAGCGACGCGGCTGGGCGCGCAGCCTTCGCTCCCCACGGCTGACGAACTTGCACACTTTTTGGAGTCGGCGCAGTGATAACAACGAGCGTAACACGAAGATGCGGCTATCGACGCTTGTGCAGCAACGCCCGGCGAATGACCGCGGGCGCACTTGCAAGCTTCGCGATGATCCTGCTGCCCACCCCGGCGACCCGCGCGGCCGATCAGAATGCCCCGGTGCAGGTGATTCTCGACACCGATCTATCGAGCGACGTTGATGACGTCGGCGCGGTTGCCGTTTTACACGCCTTGGCCGACGCCGGCCAGGCCGAGATTCTGGGCATCGGCGTTTGCGTGAACGATGCATTCTCCGCCCCTTGCTTGAGCGCTTTGAATGCGTTCTACGGCCGGCCCGATATTCCGATCGGCGTGCTTCCTGGCACGGGCAAGGATTCGCCGTCGAAATACGCCCGCGGTGTGGCCGAAGCATTCCCGCACCGACTCGCATCCGCGGCCGACGCGCCCGAAGCAGTGCCGCTGTACCGGAAACTATTGGCGGCGGCGGCCGATCGTTCGGTCGTCTTGGTTTCGATCGGTCCGCTGACCAATCTCGCCGTCCTGTTGGATTCGCAGCCGGATCAAACGAGCGATCTGCCCGGCCGGCAATTGGTCGAGAAGAAAGTCGCCGCTTGGGTTTGCATGGGCGGAACGTTTCCGGCCGGGCGCGAATTCAATTTCTTTGTCGACACTCCGGCCACCCGTCGCACGATCGAAATCTGGCCCACGCCGGCCGTGTTCAGCGGCTTTGAAATCGGCGACAAGATCGGCACGGGCGCTGGACTGCGAGATTTGCCCAGGGCGAATCCGGTCCGCAAGGCCTACGAGCTGTTCAACGGGCTGAACAACCGGCAAAGCTGGGATCAAACCGCGGTGTTGTACGCGGTGCGCGGCTTGCGCGGCCAGCTCGACGAGGCGTGGGATCGCAGCCCGCCGGGAAACGTGGTCGTCTCTGCCGATGGCAGCGACCAGTGGCAAGCCGATCCGAATCGCGGCATGCGGTATTTGACCGCCAAGATGCCGCCGGCCGACGTCGCCCGCCTCATCGAGCAGTTGATGGCGGCGCCGCCGAAGCGGCCGGCGCAAGCAGCGCAGTGACCTTGCAGGCAGGCGAGCCTACTTGGCCGTGGCCAGGAAGGCTTCGATCCGGTCGAAGCCCACGGCCAAGTCGGCCTGCGAGGTGGCGAACGAAATCCGGGCAAAACCTTCGGTGCCAAAGGCCGAGCCCATCACCGTGGCCACCTTCTGCTGTTCGAGCAGGGTGAGGCACCACTGGGTCGAATTGTCGACTTGGACGGCACCGTACTTCTTGCCGAGAAACTTACTGACGTTGACGAAGGCGTAAAACGCCCCCGCCATCTCGGGGCACGAAAGCCCTTTGATCCTGGCGATCCGCTCGCGCACGTATTGCCGCCTCGCGGCGAACTCGGCGAGCATCGTGTCCACGCATTCCTGCGGCCCCTCGAGCGCGGCCAGCGCGGCATATTGGCTGATGCTCGCTGGGTTCGACGTCTCCTGGCTTTGTAGATCGGCCATAGCCGTGGCCACTTCCGGCGGCGAAAGCGTCCAGCCGATGCGCCAGCCGGTCATGGCATAGCTCTTACTCACTCCGTTGACCGTAATCGTGCGCTCGGCGAGCCCTGGCCGCACGGTGGCAAAGCTGGCAAAGCGATGATCGCCGTAGATCAAGCGTTCGTAGATTTCGTCCGATACGACCAGTAACTTGTGCTCGAGAACCACGTCGGCCAAGGCGCCGAGTTCCTCGGGCGAATACATGCTGCCGGTCGGGTTCGAGGGGGAACACAGCAGCAAGATCGTCGTCCGCGGCGTGATGGCCGCGCGCAACTGCGCCGGATTCAACTTGAAGTCCGACGCTTCGGTCGTTTCGACGATCACCGGCTTAGCGCCCGTCAGCTTGACCAGTTCGGCGTAGCTCACCCAATAGGGAGCCGGAATCACCACCTCGTCGCCCGGGTTGCAAAGAGCCGTGAAAACGTTGTGCAGCGAATGCTTGGCCCCGTTCGAGACGACGACCTGGGCCGGCGAATACTTCAGACCATGCCGGGCCTGATAATGTTTAGCAATCGCGCCGCGGAGTTCTGGAATCCCAGCCGCCTGCGTGTAATGGGTATGGCCGGCGCGAAGTGCTTCGACGGCCGCCTGACAAATGTGCTCAGGAGTACGAAAGTCGGGCTCGCCAACGCTGAAGTCGAGCACCTTGTGCCCCTCGGCCTTGAGCTGCTTGGCCTTGGCGGCCATGGTCAGCGTGGCCGAGGGTTCGAGCGCCTCGACAATTCGGGAAATGCGGCAGGTCATGACCGGAAGACTCCGCGGGAGAAGGGCTGGTTCGCGCCTGGGGCGGCCCAGGTGCGACGCACGGAACGGCGCCGCGGTGCGGCACGCTCCGGGGGCGGTCTACACAAAACCACAAGCGTCGTGGAGCACGCCGCCGGCATGTGCTACGCGACGTGCCACAAGTTTGGCCCCGGCGGGCGCTGCGGTCTCGGCCCGGGCCGATTCTCCAGCGCGCTTGACGGGTGCTCGCCGAGCGTGCGACAATGATAGTTTGTCACCGCTTGAGTTCCAAGTGGTTGCGCTGCACACCCCGTGCTCCAAGAGCCCCGCGTCTGCTCGGCGGCGGCGTCCGAAATCCCTCCGCCGAGCAGTGTCATTCCAGGGATCGTTCACACGCCATGGCTCGTTCTCGCATCGGCGTTTGGCTGATCGGCGCGAAAGGCGGCGTCGCCGCCACGGCTCTGGTCGGACTGACGGCGCTGAAAAAAGGCTGGATCCAACCTGTCGGGCTGGTCAGCGAATTGCCGCAGTTTGCCTCCGCGGGTCTGGCCGATTGGCAAGACTTCATCGTCGGCGGCCACGAGATTCGCGACGTCCGCTTGTTTGACGAAGCCTGGCGGATGCATTCCGAAAGCCGGGCCATCGATGCCGACTTGCTGCGGAAGTGCAAAGGCGAGCTGGAAAAAATCGAGCGACGCGTCCGTCCGGGCACGCTCTGCAACGTGGGTCCGACGATCGAACGACTGGCCGACGACCGCCAAGCGCACCGGAGTGAAACGCCGCGCGCCGCCGTCGAGCGCTTGCAAGCCGACCTACGGGCGTTCGCCGCGGAAGAGCGGCTGGACCACGTGATCGTGGTCAACGTCGCCTCGACCGAGCCGGCGCAGCAGCACCCCGACGCGATCCCCGACGATTGGGCCAGCCTGTCGCGACTGCTCGATCGGCCACAAAAATGTCCGCTGCCGGCCAGTTCGCTGTATGCCATCGCGGCGCTCGACCTGGGCTATTCCTACGTCAACTTCACTCCGTCGCTCGGGGCTTCGCCCGCGGCGATCGGGCAGTTGGCCGTCGAGCGACGGGCTCGCTATATGGGGAACGACGGCAAGACCGGGGAAACGCTGCTCAAAAGCACGCTCGCGCCGATGTTCGCACACCGACATTTGCAGGTGATGAGCTGGGTCGGGCACAACATCTTCGGCAACATGGACGGCAAGGTCCTCGACGACCCGGTCAACAAGCAGTCGAAAGTCGCCAGCAAGGACCGTATCCTCCGCGACATTTTGGGCTACAGCCCGCAAACACTCGTCGGCATCGAGTACATCGCCAGCTTGGGCGATTGGAAGACGGCCTGGGACCACGTCCACTTTCAGGGATTCCTGGGTACGCCGATGACCTTCCAATTCATCTGGCAAGGCTGCGACTCGTTGTTGGCCGCTCCGTTGGTGCTCGATTTGATCCGCTTCACCGAGCGGGCATGGCGTGCAGGCGAGGTCGGAGCGCTCACGTTTCTCAGCAGCTTCTTCAAGAGCCCACTGGGTGTCGAGGAAAACGATTTCGGCCGCCAGTTCCAAACTCTCGAGGCTTGGGCGGCGGCACTCCATCCGGCGACACGCGGGCCGGTCGATGGGAAGGCGCCAGCGTCGCCTGCGACCGCGGCCAAATCGGCGCGGCGCTCGGCTGCGCGGCGGGCCGACTGACCCGTCGAGGCGAGCGGCACGTGGCGGCTGAGCAGTTTTGCCCGGTTTCTGCGGGCTCAAATCGGCCTAGGGGGACCCGCAGCCACTTGCTAAGATTCTCCCCCCGGTTGGCCCCTGCTATCACGGCAGACATGTCAGCCTGCCCGGCGCTCGCGGGGCGCGGGAACCGGCAACAATTCAAGAATGAAGCAGCACTCACTTTCCAGGGACGGAAAATCCATGCGCTTCTGCTACGACGTAACGCGGCGATTGTCGATCGGCGTTCTTCTGGCCGTCGTTGGATCCCTGGCGGGCTCCGCTGCGGCACAAGCCCAGGCAACGCCCCCGGCTACCGGGCAGCCGGGCCAATCTCAGCCCTCGGCAACGCAGCGTTTGCCGCAAGCCACTCGCAGCGTGGCCCCGATCGGCGGCCGGCCGCAGACGCAGCGACAGCCGACAACCGCCAACCCCAGCGTGGCCTCCAAGCCGGGCCAACCCGCCGGCGCCGTTCCGGTGCCTCCCGCGGGTCCGCCACCGACCGGTCCCACTCCGCCGTTCCTGCTCAATTCCCGCGAGCAAGAGCTGCTCGACAAGTTTCTGGTCCGCTGGGAGCAACAGAACTCGAAAACCAAGACCTTCAAGTGCAAGTTCAAGCGACGCGAGTTTGACCAAGCGCTCACCGACGACAAGGCGAAAAATCACCTCCGTAGCGAAGGAACCGGTGAGGTGAAATACAAACAGCCCGACCACGGCATTTTCGAGGTCCAGAAAGAAACGGAATTCAACGAGAACCAGCACAAATACGAACAGAAGACCGACGGCCTCGACCACTGGGTCTGCGATGGAATCGCAATCTACGAATTCGTCCCGGCCGACAAAAAGCTGAAAGTGCATCCGCTGCCGAAAGAGATGCAGGGAGAGGCGATCGCCGACGGGCCGATCCCGTTCATCTTCGGTGCCAAGGTCGAGAAGATGAAGCAGCGTTACTGGATCCGCGACATCACGCCCAAGGAAGAAGTCGGGCAGCGGGTGTGGATGGAAGTCTTTCCGAAGTATCAGCACGACGCCGCGAATTTCAGTTCGGCAGTGCTCGTGTTGAACGATGCCGACCTGAGCCTCTATGGTTTGGAGATCACGCAGGCTGGAGGGGTGCAGCGGTCTCAATACGTCTTTTCCGACGTGATCATCAATGACTCGTGGGAAATCCTGAAGCGCGATTTCAAGGAACCGCGCACTCCGACCGGTTGGACGAAAGAAGTCGATCCGCCGCCCGACGCCAATCCGCAACCGGTCCAACAATCGCCCCAGCAGACAGCCGCTCCGACCGCAACGGCCCGGCAAACAAAGCCGGCGACACCGGCCGCTCCCTCCAAGCGATAGTTCACACGGCTTGAGTGGTATCACTTCTGTCGTCGCCTACCGCCGCGAAGATGACGCTGGCGCGCGCCTCGCAGCCCGCCTGTTTCGGAAGGGACGGGCGACACGCAAGTGTTGATCCTGCCGTCTGATCCGACGAGCGGCCGCTCGAAAATTGACTCACCCCCTCCCCGCGCTATAATCCTAGGAGTCTAGCGAACCGGCAATGGGCGTTAGACTTGCGCCGGCCTGACCGCTTCGTGCCTCAGGCTTTGGTACAGTGAGGATGGTGGTACCAGAGCGATCTGCGGCGAGTCACGGGAGAGGGGCAGCCCCCCCGAGTTCTCGCACTCGCCACGCGGGGACCTGCGAGTTCCCGTCGTGTTCTCGGCGGGAGACAAGCGCGTGGTGCTTCGTCACGTGAAGTTTCACATTCGGCGCCCGCGGAACAGCGGGCAGCGGGCGTTGATCGCTGGAGCGATCGTTCTTGCGGCGCTTGCCGCGGGCGGCGCGCTGGCTGCGCAGGGCGACGAACCATCGCCGCCCGCCGATGCAAAGCCCAGCGTCAATGCCGCCGACTCGGCCGCTGATGTTCCGCCCCCCAACGATCCAGCGCCGGCCACAAAGGATGCTGCCACTGTGCCGGCTCCATCGACAAAGGAGCTTGCGGACGGACCTGATCGGAATTCCGCGGCGGCGGAAAGGCAACCTTCTGATCAAGGGCGCACCGATTCGCAACCTGACGCCGCTACGTCCCGCGAAGAAGCAAAACCTGCGTTGGCGGCGGCCGCCGACGAATCGAAGCTGCCACGCCCGGCGGGCCGGCTGATCCGTATTTCGCTGCCGATCACCGGATCGGTCGATGCCCAAGTCAAGCGTGCCGTCGAGCGGGCGATCGTCGAATTGCCACGCGAGGCGGGCAGGCCAGTTGTCGTTTTCGAGCTGCTGCCGAATCACAGCAAATTCGGCGAAGGGACCGAATTTGGCCGAGCCCTCGATTTGGCGCGGTATATCTCCAGCCGCGAACTGAGCGGGATCAAGACGGTCGCCTACATTCCGCGGTCGATCAAGGGACACGGCGTGCTGGTGGCGCTGGCCTGCGAGGAAATCGTCATGGCGCCCGAAGCGGAGATCGGCGAAGCTGGGGTCGACGAACCGGCGCAGGACGCAATCGACCCCACCGTGCGGAGCGGATACAGCCAGATCGCCGACCGTCGCCGTACCATTCCGACCGCCGTGGCGATCGGCATGCTCGACCGGCAGGTCGAGGTTCTCAAGGTCGAGACCGAAAACAGTACCGAATTCGTGCTCGGCAGCGACCTGCCCACGCTCGAACGAACTCATGCGATCCAGTCGAAACAGGTTTTGGTTCCGGCCGGGCAGATGGGCATTTTCAGCGGGCGGACGGCGCGAGAACTCGGCTTCGTGAAGTATCTGGCGGCCAGCCCCGCGGCGCTGGCCAAGGCCCTCGGCCTGCCGCCGACCGCCGTCGACGACGATCCCTCGCTGGGAGGCGCGTGGCGCGCCGTCCGGGTGCCAATCCAAGGACCGATTACGCCCCGGATGACGCAGCAAACGATCCGGCTGATCGAAAATCTGCTTCGCGACGAGAACGTGAACTTTCTCTGCCTCTGGATCGAAAGCCCCGGTGGCTCGCTGGTCGACAGCGTCAACTTGGCCAACGCCGTGGCCGAACTCGACCCGGGCCGAGTCCGAACCGTCGCCTACGTTGCCACCGAAGCTGCCGGCGAGGCCACGCTGGTCGCCATGGCCTGTGACCAGATGGTCATGCAGCGCGACGCCGCGTTGGGCGGGGCCGGTCCCGACGGCTTATCGGCAGACGAAATGGATCAGGTCCGGCCGATCATTCAAGAACATTTGGCGCCGCGCAAATCGCGTAGCTGGTCGCTCATGGCGGCACTGATTGATCCGCGCCTGCCGGTATACCGCTACACGCATTCGACGACAGGTCTGACGGAATACTTTTGCCCCGAGGAGGCCGAGAGCCAGCCCGACGCCGATCAATGGGTGAAAGGAGCCGAGATTCGCAAGACCCGTGAACCGCTGCGGCTCAGCGCGGCCCAAGCCGTCGAGCTGGGACTGGCCCGGCACGCGGTGCCCGACTTCAACGAGTTCCGCCAGCTTTACAATCTGGAAGGGGAAATGACCGTTGCCCGAACGGGCTGGGCAGACGCACTGATCGGGGCCTTGGCAACGCCGGGCGTCGCCTGGCTGTTATTGTTCGTAGGGGTCGTCGCGCTCTACGCGGAACTGCATGCACCCGGGATTGGCGTAGGCGGATTCATCGCAGGCCTG
>DATJTR010000363.1:0-3211 GCA_035503215.1 Pirellulales bacterium | reverse complement strand
GTCGAGGGCCTGGATTTGCACGCGGGCCTCGGTGCCCGCCGTGACGTGATTGGCATCGATTTCCGGTACGTCGACGAAGACGCGGACGACGTCGGTGCGAGCGACCACGTAAATGGGCGCGCCTGCCACGTTGCGGTCGATGGAATCGCGCTCGGTCGATTTGTCGCCGGTGGCGGGCTGGACGAAGTCGCCGGTGTTGGCATTCCGGACGATGACGACTCCGTCATAGGGAGCGGTGAGCTTCGTATAGCTGACCAGCGCGGCATAGCGCTGCTCGGCGGCCTCGGCCACCTTGGCCGTGGCCCGCGCGGCATCGACGTCGACGCGGGCCTTGTCGAGCATGGCCCCCTGGGCCAGTGCTGCGGCCTGGGCGGCCTTGGCGGCGGCCTGGGCGGCGTCGCGGGCGGCGATGTTCGATTTGAGCTGCTTTTGCGACTCGTCAAGAATCTGTTTGGCAACGACGCGCTCGTCGACCATTTTTCCCAGCCGTTCGACTTCCGATTCCCAGCGATCCACGGCGCTTTGATATTTCGCCACGTCGGCTTGAGCGCGTTCGAATTCGGCAGTGGCGGCCTGCAATTGCTTGTCGGACGCTTCGACCTGCTGCTTGGCGACTTCGATCATGACTTCGTCGCGGGCGACTTCGGCTTGTTGTTGCTGGAGCTGGGCGTCGAGTTCGGGGACGAACAGATCGGCCATCAGCAGGCCTCGCTCGATGCGATCGCCGATATCGACGTTCCACTGCTTTACATAGCCCGGAATCTTAGGATAGATCGAGGTTTGCTCGTAAGCGTTGATGAAGGCCGGCTGCCCCACCGTGCGCTCGATGTTGCGTCGCTGCGGGCGGACGAGCGATACCCGAGGCTCGGCGTGGGCCGCCGGGGCCGCCTTCTCCTTGACTCCGCAGCCGGCAACGAGCATGGCAAGACACACGTGCAGCCAGCCGATGCAATAGCTGGGCGTGAAGGGCGGCGGGCAATGAATCATGACATACCTTTCCCGAGCGCTAGCCGTGACGTTTTCCGTCCGGCTGTTCCTCGTCGATTCCCTCAGGATCGTAGTGAGAGCTTTCTTCGTCGTCCGGATGGAGGGTCACCGGCAAATGCTTCCGCTGGCCGATCACCAGAGCGAAAATTGGCGGCAGCATCATGAGCGTACTGAACGTGGAAACGAGAAGTCCGCCGATCACCGCGCGGCCCAGGGGCGCTTCCATCTGGCTACCCGATTCCAAGGCCAGCGACATGGGGATCATGCCGGTGATCATCGCGCAGGCAGTCATCAGAATCGGCCGCAAACGTTCCCGCGATCCCAATACGGCGGCCTCGTGGGCCGACCGGCCTGCCTCCCAATCGCGAGCGGTAAACGTCACCAGCATCACGGAGTTCGACACCGAAACGCCGATGCACATGATCGTTCCCATGAACGATTCGATGTTCAGGGTCGTGCCGGTCAGATACAAGATCAGCACCACGCCGCTCAGCACCCCCGGCACCGCTCCCAGCGAGACCAACGCCAGCCGCGGCGACTGAAAATAGGCAGTGAGCAGGATGAAGATCACCACGACGGCGGTGAGCAACCCGAACGCCAGCGAACGAAACATTTCCTCCATCGGCTTGATCTGCCCGCGCGTTTCGACCGTCACCCCGCGCGGCGGCTCGCCGGCTCGCTGGAGTGCGGCCGAGATTTGTTCGTCGGCCCGGCCCAAGTCTTCGCCCTCGACGTTGGCGGTGACGCTCACGTAACGCTGCATCGCGGTGCGGTCATACTCGCCGGGCATGACGCCACTGCCGACGCGGGCCACGTCGCGAACCATCAGATTCAACCCCGGATCGACCTCTTGGAGGGGAATGGTCTCGGCCTCCGCGGGGGAGTTCATGCGCTGCGTGGGCACCTCGACCTGCACCTGGTAGCTCACGCCGGTTCTGGGGTCCTGCCAATAATTCCGCGCGACCAGGCGGCTGGACGAAGTGGATACCAGCACCGAATCGCCGATTTGCTTGGTCGTCACGCCGCTCAGCCCCGCCTTTTGCCGATCGATGGTGATCGGCACCGACGGATAATTCAGGGTCTGCTGAATTTGCACGTCGCGGAGTTGGGGAATCTTGTGAAACTCCGCCTCGACCTTGCGGGCGTAGTCCTGGGCCGCGGCGAGGTCGGGGCTGGCCACCGCGATTTCGATCGGAGTCGGCGAGCCGAAGCTCATCACTTTGCTCACGATGTCCCCCGGCTCGAAGCCAATCACGAACTGGTTTGCCCGCTGGCGGGCCTCCGAGGGGGAATGTCCTTCGCGCTCGAGCAGCTCGGTGAACCAGGGAATGATCCGCTCGGGCAGTTTCTTGCGGAGCAGCTCGCGAAACTCGTCGAGCTTGATGCCGCTCGATTCGAGAAGCTTGACGCGCATCTGTCCGTCGTCGGGCCCGCGCATGAACAGGATCATGTTGTTGACGGCATAATTCGGGGCTTGCTGGCCGGCAAAGCCCATCGAGATATGGACGTTTTCGGCCTCGGCCTGCTCATCGATCACTCCTAGACAGCGGACCCACATTTGCCGGGTGAGCTCGAAATTGGTGCCCGGGGGCGCACGGAACCGCAGCACGAACTCGCCGGAATCGATTTGGGGGAACAACTCCCGGCCGACCTGCAAGCCAACCACGATCAGCACCAACAGGCAGGCGGACAGGTAGCAGGGGGTCACCACCCAGCGGTGGGCGACAATCCAGCCGACGAGGCCGCCGAAGCGGGCTTGAAATCGATCGAACAATCCCGGTTCCGCCGGCTTCGCCGATGCCTCTGCCTCGCCATGGCCATGGTGCCGGATCAGCCAGACGGACAAGACCGGCACGATCGTGCTGGAAAGCAGATACGACGCAATCATGGCAAAGCCGACCGCCAGCGACAGCGGCACGAACAGAGAGCGAACCGGCTCGGCCATGATGAAAGCCGGAATGAACACCGACAGGATACAGACCATGGCCAACAGACGGGGAACGGCGGTTTGTGAGTTACCCCGGCGCACGGCGCGGGCAATCTCGCGGGTGTGGGCGAACTGGGTGTGGATGTTTTCCAATTCCACGGTCGCCTCGTCGACCAGAATCCCGATCGACAAGGCCAACCCGCCGAGGGTCATGATGTTGATCGTGGCACCGGTGACCCACAAAACGCAGAGCGACGTGAGCAGCGCCACGGGAATATTGAACACCACGACCACGAC
>DATJTR010000362.1:0-10812 GCA_035503215.1 Pirellulales bacterium | reverse complement strand
GGCCTGCCTTCGGCAGCCCTCACGCCGCTCACTTGTGCCTCTTCGGGCACCGTTCGCTGGTTGTAGTGTTTTTGCGCTCGGCCCCTCCTTCGTCGGGCCTCACGCCGCTGACAGTGTCTTTGCGCTCGGGCCTGCCTTCGGCAGCCCTCACGCCGCTCACTTGTGCCTCTTCGGGCACCGTTCGCTGGTTGTAGTGTTTTTGCGCTCGGCCCCTCCTTCGTCGGGCCTCACGCCGCTGACTTGTGCCGCGACCAGCCTAACGGCTGGTCCTCGGCACCGTTCGCTAGTAACAGGCCCTGTGGGCAACGTTCGGTAGCGTCGCGCGCGGTTCGACGGTGTCGAGTGCCGCGCCGCCCCTGCCCGGCCTACACGGATTGCTTCAGCTCGAAATCGAGAATTGCCCGCATGAAATCGGGCAGATCGTCCGGCTTGCGGCTGGAAATGAAATTCCGGTCGGCCACCACGGCGGCGTCTTCCCACAGGGCGCCGGCGTTGACCAGGTCGTCCTTGATCCCCGGCGAACCGGTGACGCGAACGCCCCGATACACGCCGGCCGAAATCGCCATCCAGCCGCCGTGGCAGATCGCAGCCACCAGCTTGCCGGCGCCGGCGAACTCGGCGGTGAGTTGTTTGACTTTGGGATCGCGCCGCAATTTGTCGGGCGAAAACCCGCCGGGCAGGACGATGCCATGAAAATCCCCGGCTTCCATATCACGGATCGCCGCGTCGCTGCGGCAGGGATAGCCGTGCTTGCCGCTGTACAGCTGGTTGGCCTCGGGGCCGGCGGCGATTGCCTTGGCGCCGGCTTCGATGAGCCGCAGCTTGGGATACCACAGTTCGAGATCTTCGTAGTCGTGATCGACCAGCAGTAGATACCGCTTGCCGCTCAAGGGTTGTCGGGCGTTCATCGCGGGCCTCCTCGCGCACGCTGTGGATTGGGTGACGTTTACCCGAGTGAATTTGTACCAAGATGGTTGGCGAGCGGCTACCGGGGGGGCTCCACGGGCGGCTTGCCGTGGCGGAATCGCTCTCCTAAATTACCGCCAGGCAATATTCTTCTTTTCTCGCTCCCCTCCTCTCTTCAGAATCTCACAAATCCGCATGAGCGATCCCGCCTCCACCACGCCCCCCTCCCCTGCTCCGCCGCCTGCGGCCAAACCGCCGGCCTGGCAACCGATCGCGGCGCGCGACCGACGAGTCCTTGGCGTGTTGGTGGAAAAGGCCAAGACGACTCCCGATGTTTATCCGCTGTCGATCAACGCCCTGCGTACTGGCTGCAATCAGAAGAATAATCGCTATCCGCTGATGGAGCTGGAGAACGAGGACGTCGAGCAATCGCTCGATCGGCTGCGGGCGTTGGGGGCCGTGAGCGAAGTGCAGGGAGACAGCCGCGTGCCGCGCTACCGGCATTTGCTCTACGATTGGCTAGGAGTCGACAAAGTCGAACTGGCCGTGATGGCCGAGTTGCTTTTGCGCGGCGCGCAGACCGAGGGAGATCTGCGCGGGCGAGCGGCCCGGATGGAGCCGCTGCCCGACTTGAACGTGCTGCGCGGCGTGCTGACCTCTCTCAAGGCCAAGAAGCTGGTCGTCGGATTGACTCCCGAGGGACGCGGCCACTCGCTGACTCACGCCTTGTACTTGCCGCAAGAAATGGAAAAGCTGCGGGCCGAGCATCATGCCGTCGCCGGGGCCGAGCCGTTGGAGAGCGCCGCTGCCCCGACTCGCGAAATCTCCCGGCCTGCCGCTCCAGCGCCCACCGCGCCGCCAGTTACGAAAGCGCCGGCGGCTGCGCAGCCCACTTCCGCGGTTGCCTCGCCGGCCGGGGAACGAGCCGTGCGCGAGCTGGAAGGAACCGTGGCGACACTGCGGGCAGAAGTCGCCGCGCTGCGCGAAGATTTTGACCGCCTGCGCCGCGAAGTGGATGAGCTGCTCGCGCAGCTTCGCTAGGCGTGCCCGCATTGGCCGACGCTATTCCTTGTCCAGCGTCGAGGCGGGAAATTCGTCGGTGCGGAACGGACAGGCCGGCAAGCCCTCTTTGTTCCAGAGGTTGACGATTGGAAAATCGGCCCAGCCGTAGCGCACGGCCACCGGGTGCGGCACCTGGTCGCTGGAAACGACCACCGTGTTCCCTTCGATCTGGGCCGTGGCGTTGCGAAATTTGCCGTCTTCGCCGGCGATGGCAAAGCCGGTCAGCGGGCCGCCGGCTGCCACCAGTCCCGCGCCGACGTGTTTGAAATTCACAACGATCTTGTCGCCGCTCGTGGTTTGCCGCTCGAACGTTGGGCCCTGGTATTCGACTTTCTGGCCGTAGGCGATTGCTCGGGCGGCTTGGGCCAGTCGCTCGCCGACTTCGCGTTTTTGCGAGGGATGGATGTTCCGCTCTTCGCCCAGGTCGGTGATCACGACCTGGCCGACATTTGGCAACGTCTCGGCCGCGAACGTCTGGGCCTCGCGCAGTTCGGCCCAGGAGCTGTCGGCGGGTTCTTTATCGGGTGGATGGTTATTGAAGAAGGGCGCGAGTTGGACGATGAGAAACGGGAAATCACCCTGATGCCAGGCGCTGCGCCAGCCTTTGATCATCTCGGTGAGCAGCGTGCGATATTGCCACGCCCGGGCAGCATTGGCTTCGCCCTGATACCAGATGACGCCGCGGATGGGGAATCGGGTCAGCGGCAAGATCATCGTGTTCCACAGGTCGCTTGAGCCGCGGTTCAGGTAGACCTTCAGCTCGTCGTTGGCGGCCAGCGTTTCACGGCTCGTCCAGCGCTCGGCTCCTGTGCCGCCGACGTTGGAGTTGATCAGGCCGATCGGCACGCCCAACGAGCGCTGCAGTTCGCGGCCAAAATAGTAGCCGACCGCCGAGAACGTCGGCACGCTCTCCGGGCCGTCAACGAGCCAGCGATCGCAGTTTTCCAGCTCGCCGCCCAGATCACGCGCCGTAACGCCGGTGCGGGTGACGGTGTAGAGCCTGAGCAGCCGATTGCCGGCCGTGGCAATCGCGGGCCCGGCACCGGCAGCCTGCCGGACCATCCAGCGCATGTTCGACTGGCCGCCGCAGATCCAGACGTCGCCGACGAGGATATTCGTGCGCTCGATCGTCACATCGCCTTGAGCGATGGTGAGCGTTGATGGCTGGCTATTGGACGCCAGCGGCGCCAGTTCAACCTGCCACGTTCCCTTCTCGGGCGTGGCGCTGACCTCTTGGCCGGCGAAGCGGACGGTGACCGGCTGGTCGCGGTCGGTCGTGCCCCAAACCGGCAGCTTCGCGTCGCGCTGCAGGACCGCGCCGTCGCTGAACAGATTGTCGGGCTTGAGTTCGGCGCGTGCGGCGCCCGCGCATCCCAGCGCCACAGCGAGTGCCCAAGCAATGGACCGGTGCATGGTCGTGCTCCTGGCAGCGGGGAAGAAAAAGCGGGAGGGAGGCGGTTCCCGGGCAATACCGGAAACCGTCCCCTCCCTCGCGTGAAGCATGCGGCGGATCGACTATTGCTTGTCTTTAGTGATCGCCGGGAAATCGTCGGTGCGGAACGGGCTGGTCGGCAAACCGTCCTTGTTCCACAGGTTGCCGACCGGATAGTTCGCCCAGCCATAGCGGACCGCGACCGGGTGCGGCACCTTGTCCGAGGAGACGACGACCGTTTCTCCCTCGATCTTGGCCGAGGCGGTGAAGAACTTCTTGTCTTCGCCGGCGATGGTGAAGCCTTGCAGGTCGCCGTCGCGGGCTTCGAGACCGGAACCGACGTGCTTGAAGTGCAGCACGATCTTATCTCCGTCGATCGACTGCTTGTCGTACACCGGGCCGGAATAGGGGATGTTCTGGGCAAAGACCATCGCCTTGGCGGCCAGGGCCAGCCGCTCGCCGACTTCGCGCTTGCGTGGCGGATGGATGTCCTTGGGATCGCCCAAGTCGGTAATCACCGCCAAGCCAACGTTGGGCAGGCTTTGGGCGGTGAGAGACTGGGCTTCACGCAGCTCGGCCCAATCGCTTTCGACCGGCTCCTTGGTGATGGGCTGGCCGCCTTCGAAAGGAGCGAGCTGCACGATCAGGAAGGGAAAATCGCCCACCTTCCAGGCATCGCGCCAAGCTTTGATCATCGTGGGAAGCAGCGCGCGGTACTGCCAGGCCCGGCCGGCGTTCGACTCGCCTTGGTACCAGATGGCTCCCTTGATCGGGAATTTGATCAAGGGAAAAATCATCGCGTTCCACAGGTCGTTGCGCCCCTGCGGAGCGGAGATGCCCTTGAGGGATTCGTTGGCGTCGAGGGCTTCTTTGCTCAGCCAGCGCTCGGCGGTGGTGCCGCCGATGTTCGAGTTGATCAGACCCACCGGTACACCAAGCGAAGCTTGCAGATCGCGGCCGAAAAAGTAGCCGACGGCCGTGAAGTGGGGGACGGTTTCAGGGCCGGCCACCGACCAGTTGCCATCGACGCCGGCTTGCGGCTCGGGCGCCCCCTTGCGCGGCACGGTGTACAAGCGGAGCTTGTCGTTGGCCGAGGCGGCGATCGCTTCGGGGGCACCGGCCACCTGGTGGACTTCCCATTGCATGTTCGACTGCCCGCCGCAAACCCACACGTCGCCGACCAGCAGGTTCTTGCGTTCGACCTTTTGGTCGCCTTGCGTGATGGTGAGCGTGGCCGGGTCGCCGCTGGCCTTCAAGGGAGACAGTTCGACCTGCCACTTGCCGTCGGCCGGCGTGGTGGAGACTTCTTGCCCGGCAAAGCTGACCGTGACTTGGTCGCCCGAATTCGTTGTTCCCCAGACCGGCAGCCTGACGTCGCGCTGCAGGACGGCGTTGTCGGAGAACAGGTTGCTGGGAGTAATCTCGGCGCTGGCCGGGCGAGCCTGAGCGGCGGCGACCACGACGAGCAAGGTCCAGGCGATGGCGCGGGAGGGGGACAGTCCCATTTTGCTGCGCAAAATCGGGACAGTCCCCAGCGCGAGCGAGACGCATTGTGGCATGACTGGATTCCTCGAAAGCTAGTTTCTTAGGTGGGAAGGAAGTTTTGCAGCACCCGAGCCGCCCGATGGCCAACGTCGTCGGCCGGCGGCATGGTTGGTTGGTGGGCGCCAAGGATGCCGCCCGTGGAAGGACGAGCGGCACGCGGGCTCTATGGTACTCTGGGCAAGTGTGGCGTGCCACTAGGCCGGGCAACGGGGTGCCCGGCGCCGACGGCGAGTCCGGTCGTTTGGTGGCGCCGTTTGTGGCGACCGGCTATGGGCCGGTTTATAATGCAGCCTAGCCAAAGACTTGCCGCCCAGCCGTCCCGACGCACCGCACCCACAAGCCCCGCCTGGTGCCATGCAGTTCGCCCACCGAAGTTCGTGTGCTCGGCTGACTTGGGTGCTCATGGCGATGCTTGGCTTGGCGGCCGTTCCCGCGGCGGGCCGGGCCAGCTATCCCGACACGATCACGCAGGATCATCCGGTCGCATTCTGGCGGTTCGAAGATGCCGAAGCGGCAAACGACCGCGCCGGTTCCGACCCACTGGCCCACAGCGAAACGGGCAGTCATGCCGGACGATATCGGGGCGGCGTCGCTGCGGCCGAGGGAGTGCCGGGAATCGGCGGCCGTGCGGCGGCGTTTCGCACGCCCGGAGCGCACGTTTGGATTCCGCCCGACGCGGCTCTCGACGGCAACACCGTGTCGGTCGAGTTCTGGTTCAATTCGACGCAGGCCTTTCCCGACCGCTACTGGCCCGGCAGCGGCACGTTCCTCTCGAAGGCCACGGCCGACAACGCTTCGAGTGACTGGGTGATCATCGCCGGCAGCGCGCGGGATGAAGATCCGGGCCGGGTGATTGTCGGCTCGGGGGCGCACCCGGGGGACGACGTCCGGCTCTATTCGCCCACGCGGCTGAACGACGGCCGCTGGCATCATGTCGTCTGGACCCGGTCTGCCAAGGGGGAGAATTGCCTGTATATCGATGGCGTGCTTGCGGCCGTGGGCGTCGACGGCGGCGGCACCGTGAGCAATCAGCGGCCGATCACCATCGGCGGCGATCCGGTGCTGGGGGGCCGCGACTTGGTGGGCTTGATCGACGAAGTCGCGATTTACGACTACGTTCTTTCGCCCGAGCGCATCGCAGCGCACCACCGCGCCGCCGACGCGTCGGGAAATCGGCTGTTCGACGAAGTCGTCGCACCGCTTTTGGAGCAGCGCTGCGGTCGCTGCCACTCGGGCGAGGAGCCGAAAGGCGGGCTGAACCTGACGACGCGGGAGCGGCTGCTGGCCGGCGGCGATTCGGGGGCGGCGATCGAGCCGGGCAAATCGCGCGCGAGTTTGCTCTATCGTTTGATCACGCACGAGGACGAGCCGCACATGCCGGCCGGCAGCGAAAAACTGCCCGCCGAGCAGATCGCCAGCCTGGCCGAGTGGATCGATGCCGGCGCAACTTACACCCGGCCGTTGGCGGTGAGTGGTGCGGGACGCGATCACTGGGCGTTTCGCCGGCTGGTGCCGATCGAGCCACCGGTGGCCGCGGTGGGGGACGATTGGCCGCGCGGCGGGATCGATCGCTTCGTGTCGGCAGCCCTGGCTTCGCACGGAGCGCATCCGCTCGGCGAGGCGGACCGGCCGACCCTGATTCGCCGGCTGTCGTTCGATTTGACCGGTTTGCCACCGACGCCGGAGGAAGTCGAGACCTTTTGCGGCGACACGCGGCCCGATGCTTACGAGCGACTGGTCGATCGGCTGCTGGAGAGCCCACGTTTCGGCGAGCGTTGGGGGCGGCATTGGCTCGACGTGGCCCGATACGCCGACAGCGCCGGCTATGAGACCGATCAGGACCGGCTGAATCTGTATTACTATCGCGACTTCGTGATCGCGGCGCTGAACGACGACATGCCGTTCGACCGCTTCGTGCGCTGGCAACTGGCCGGCGACGAATACGCTCCCGACGATCGCGGAGCGCAGGCGGCCACCGGGTTTCTGGCGGCCGGGCCGGCCGTGATTTTCACGATCGCGGGCGAAGGGACGCCGGCCGAGCTGGAGCAGAACCGCTACGACGAACTGGACGACATGGTATCGACGGTCGGATCGGGCCTATTGGGTTTGACGACCGCCTGTGCCCGCTGCCACGACCACAAGTTCGATCCGATTCCGACACGCGATTATTACCGCCTGGCCGCGGTGTTCGGCACGACCGAACGCAAGCATCTCACGGCCAAGAGCGGCGAGAAGATCCCGCTCGCGGCGCTCGACGCGATCCGCAACGCCCCGTCGCGGCTGTTGCTCACCGATCGGCAGCCGGTGCCGATTCAAACGTTTTTGCTCTCTCGCGGCGATCCGCAGGGCAAACTCGAACCGGCCGCGGCGGGATTCTTGAGCGTGCTCACGCCCGACGGCCGCAGCGAGCCCTGGCTGCCCGGGGTCGATCCGTCGGCGTCCACCACGCGGCAGCGCCGGGCGCTTGCCGAGTGGATTACCGACGTCGATCGGGGTGCAGGCCACTTGCTGGCTCGCGTGATCGTGAATCGGCTGTGGCAGCACCATTTTGGCGAGGGAATCGTGCGGACGCCGAACGATTTTGGCGCGCAAGGCGAGCGGCCGGTGAATCCGCAGCTCTTGGATTGGCTGGCCGAGCAGCTTGTGGCGGGCTCCTGGCAAATGAAGCCGCTGCACAAGCAGATCGTGATGAGTGCGGCTTATCGGCAGCGAACGAGCTCGGCAGCGGAGTTAGCCGAGATCGATCCGGGGGCACGATTTTATTTTCGCCGCCCACAGCGGCTGGAGGCCGAAGCCCTCCGCGATGCGATCCTGTCGGTTTCCGCGCGCTTGGACCCCGCGATGTTCGGGCCGGCAGTGAAGGCGTTCGTGCCGGCGGCCGCCCGGGCGGGGCGCGACAAAGACAACCTGGTCGCTCCCGAAGCCGACGGACCGGAGCAATGGCGGCGAAGCGTTTATTTGTTCGTGAAGCGGTCGGTGCCGAATCCTTGGCTCACCGCGTTCGACGCGCCACCATCGACGTCGAGCTGCGGCCGGCGGACGCAATCGATCGTGCCGACGCAATCGCTAGCCCTGTTGAATGACGCCTTCGTGCGGCGGCAAGCGGGCGAATTTGCCAAACGCGTAGCCGCCAGCGGCGGTGAGCGCGGCGAACAGATCGAGCGAGCCTACCGCATCGCCCTGGCGCGGCCGCCAAGCGAAAGCGAACGGGACGCGGCCGAGGAATTCCTGGCCGCTCAGCCCGCCGCGACGGCGCTGGAAAACTTTTGCCACGTGCTGCTGACGCTGAACGAGTTTTGTTATGTCGATTGAGAAACTGGCCTCCGAGGCAGAGCGATCATGAGCAAGCGATTTCAATCGCCCGAGCCGCACCGCTGCCCCAAGCGGCAGGCGGGCTATGCGAATCGTCGCGAGTTTTTGCGGCGCGTGGGGGGCGGTTTCGGCACGTTGGCCTTGGCCGACTTGTTGGCCGGCGAGGGACTGTTGGCCGGCGAGGCGACGGCGCCGAAAAGTCCGCTGGCCCCGCGGGCCGGGCATTTTCCAGCTCGGGCGAAAAGCGTCATCTGGCTGTTCATGGAGGGAGGCCCGAGCGGCTTCGACCTGTTCGATCCCAAGCCGGAGTTGCAAAAGCGGGCCGGCGAAAAGCTCACGAACATCGAAACGCATTTCGGCAGTCCGGGGCCGCTCTTGGCTTCGCCCTTTTCGTTTACTCAGTACGGCCAAAGCGGGGCCTGGGTGTGCGATCGATACAAGACTCTGGCCGAGCATGTCGACGACATCGCACTGATCAAATCGGTGCACGCCGAGTCGCCCAATCATGCACCGGCGATGTATCAAATGAATACGGGTCTCACGCGGCCGGGCTTTCCGAGCGCGGGAGCGTGGGTCACTTATGGCCTGGGCAGCGAGAATCAGGATCTGCCCGGCTTCGTCGTGTTGCCGCCGAACGTGGGCAAGGGAGGGCCGAACAATTGGGGCTCGGGTTTTCTGCCCGGCTCGTACCAGGCCACGCTGCTGCGGACCGGCGGGGCGCCGATTTTGAACTTGGATCGGCCCGGCGAGGTAACGCGCGACGATCAGCGGGCGATGCTCGATTTGGCGGCCCGGCTCAACGGCGAACACCTCAAGCGGCACCCGGGCGAGGCCGATCTGTTGGCCCGCATCGACGCCTTCGAGTTGGCCTATCGGATGCAAGCGGCGGCGCCGGCGGCGACCGATTTCGCGGACGAACCCGAGCACGTTCACAAGCTGTATGGTTTGGACCGGCCGGCGGCAACGGCCCAATTCGGCACCAAGTGTTTGCTCGCCCGGCGGTTGGTGGAGCGAGGCGTGCGGTTCGTGCAGGTTTACTCGAACGACGAATGGGATGCCCACGGCGACATCGCCGACAATCACAGCCAGCGCTGCCTGGAGACCGACGTGCCGATCGCCGGTTTGCTGGCTGATTTGAAGCAGCGTGGACTTTTGGATTCGACGCTGGTGGTGTGGGGGGGAGAGTTTGGGCGCATGCCGGTGAGCCAGGGGGGGAAAGGGCGAGACCACAATCCGCACGGCTTTTTGATGTGGATGGCCGGCGGCGGCGTGCGGGGCGGAACGAGCCTGGGGCAGACCGACGAGATCGGCTACGCAGCGGCGGAGAACCCGGTTTCGGTGCCCGACGTCCATGCCACGATCCTGCACTGCCTGGGGTTGGACCACGAGCGGCTGACCTACAAGCACAATGGCCGGCAATACCGGCTGACCGACGTTTCCGGGACGGTCCTGCGGCCGATTTTGGCTTAGCGCCGCGAGGGAGGGGAACAGTCCCATTTTGCTTCGCGGACTTCGCAAAAACGGGACAGTCCCCGCCTAAGTCGGCAGGGGCCTGCGGCAGATTTTGGCTTGGCGCCGAGGGCGCGGCGGCGAGGCGATATCACGACCGTTGAACCACCCGGTGCCGCACGCTGGGAGGCGGTGATCGTGGCCTGCTGGCAGGCGTTTGGATGGCTTGCGAAAGCAATTTCACCGATACACAATAGGTGCTTCCGCGTAGCGCATCGATCAAAAACGCCGCGATCAAAAATCTCATCCCCCGCCGAGTTCTTTGGAGACAAGCCATGTTCCGCCGCCCGCCCGTCCGCCCCTCGCGTCTGCTCGCCATGCTGTTGCTCTTGAGTTGTCCGCTGGTGCTGCGTGCGGACGACAAGTCGGCGAAGGACTCCGAAGCGACCGGGCCGGACTTCACGACGCAGGGCGAGTACGTGGGCGAGGTGTTCACGCAGGCGGGCAACTCTCCGATTGGCGTGCAAGTGGTGGCGCTGGGTAAAGGAAAATTCCGGGCAACCGGTTACATCGGCGGATTGCCTGGCGAAGGTTGGGACCGCAGCCCGCGCAAGAGCTCGGAAGGGGACATGAAGGACGGCGTCGTCGAAATCAAGAGCGATGACTATTCGAGCACGATCAAGAACGGCATTCTCACGATCAGCGTGGCGGGAGTGAAGATCAGCGAGCTGAAGAAAGTCGATCGCGAAAGCCCGACGCTCAACGAGACGCCGCCGGACGGCGCGATCGTGTTGTTCGACGGTTCGAACGCCGACAAGTTCGAGAATGGCAAGATGACCGAGGATGGATTGCTGATTCCCGGTTGCACGAGCAAGGAGAAGTTCGGCAGCGGCAAATTGCACATTGAGTTCCGCACGCCGTTCATGCCCGAGGCCCGCGATCAGGGGCGTGGCAACAGCGGCGTGTACGTGCAAGGGCGTTACGAAGTCCAGGTACTCGACTCGTTCGGATTGGACGAAGCCGACAACGGCTGTGCGGGCATCTATTCGATCAAAGCGCCGGATCAAAACGTCTGCTTCCCGCCGGGCACCTGGCAGACGTATGAC
>DATJTR010000361.1:0-3596 GCA_035503215.1 Pirellulales bacterium | reverse complement strand
CGACATGTGCTTTTTCGGTCGCCGTGGCAAGGCGGGCAATCGAGGGAAGCCCGCGGAGAAAGAGGAACGGGAAGCGGCGCTATTTTACGCGATCGGCGGCCCGGCGGCCAAAGGGGGTGAATCCACGAGGTGGCTCACTCTCGACGTCCGGCGGGCTGATCGTCGTATAGTTCGGGGAATAGTATGCTCACCGTCCGCATGGTGACCGCTCGACTGGTTCACTTTGCCGGCCGCCGGTTGTTGGCTCTACGCTCCGCAGTGGCGGGGTGCGGCGTCTTTGCCAACCGATCGAGGGATTCGAGATGCGATCGGATGGTTTTACGCAGCCGCGGGTCGGCGCGTTTGGCGAAATCACGCAGCACGCCAGTCAACTCTACGGCCAGCGCTCGATTCGGGACCGAGAGACGGCCGCAATCGTCCGACCTCAGCAACTCCCCCAACTCGTAGAGGCCGACGTCACGATCGGTTGCTGTTTTCGCCCGCAGAAACTTGAGAATGGAAAAGGTGTCAGGAACCATATTGGCCGAATCGGTTCCTGGCACCTTTTCTCTTCCGACGACGGTGCGACCGCAGTCATGCCTACACGCCGAGCCGAGCGCATGCCCGTTGATTTAATCCGGAGGAGAATACGGTACCAACCGCCGCAGCCGCTCGGGCATGGGGGCGGGGTCCGGACACGCCAGGGGCCCGTAGCTCGAAAGTAGCGGCAGGCCTGGCTTCCACTCGTGGATAAAGAACGCCACTCGAAACGATTGTTCGTTTGGGTGCCGGTGGCTCCGCTCAAGCGAGACGCAAGTCTCGCCGTCAGCGGAGAGATAGGTCTCCATCCACGCGACTTGCCAGTTGTCGCGAACCGTGCTCGGATCGGCTTGCATAAAATCGCCTGCATCGAACTGATTATCAGGACTCTCGACGAGAGCCTCGACCAACGCGGCATTCTCGCGTAGATCCCAAATCGATGCTGCGTAGTCCGCAAGACCGCCGTCGGCCCATTGTTCCCGGAGCTCGTCTGAGGCTTCCAGCTCGCGCCGAAGCAGCTCTTCGTACTCGGACCGGTCCCCGGCGAACTTGTAGACGCCGAGGACCGTGATGCGCGGGGCGATATTGTTGTCCACAATTCAATTTCCCGAGCGTGCGGTAGCTGGAGGAATCAAGGCTAATGGATGATTTCCACCGCGAAGAGGAACTCAAGAGGACGTGCAGGTCTAATTGTGCGGCTCCAGGCCGAAGTGGGCGAGCTGGGCGGCCTCGGCCGTGCGCATGGCGGCGGCCAGCTCGTCGGTCGTGTCGTCGTGGCCGACCAGGTGGAGCGCGCCGTGAATGACGTAGAGCAGCAGCTCGTCGGCCGGCGGCCAGCCGTATTGCTGGGCGTTGCGAATCGCCGTGTCGGCGCTGGCGATGATTTCGCCTTCCAGTTCGTCGCCCTCGCGCTCCAGCAGAAAACTGAGCACGTCGGTCGGATAGTCGTGCTGGAGAAAGTCGGCGTTGAGGCGATGGATCGTCGGATCGTCAACCACGGCCACGCTGACGTCGGCGGCGGCGATGCCCGCGGCGGAGAGCACGTTTTCGATCGCCTGGCGGAGCCGGTCTTCGTCGACCGCCAGCACGGCCTGATCGTTGTTGACGTCAATGGAAAACATGTTGCCCGGTGCGTGTGTTGGAGGGGACCGAGCCAACACTAACCCGAAGCCACCCCGGCGAGCGGCGAGTACCCGCGAGGGGGTTCCGACCGCATTCCCTCGCTAGCGCTTCGGGCTAGTGAAAACAACGGACCGTCGAAAATTAGCCCGAAGCGCGAGCGAGGGCCGCACAGCGCGATTCCCTCGCGGGTACCCGCCGCAGGCGGGTGGCTTCGGGTTAGTGAAAGTGCGGGAAATCAGGTTAGTGGATCGACCCGTCACGCCGTGCGTTGTTCGGGATACGAGCTGGTGCTGCGCTGGTCGGGATACTTGATGCGGCCATGATAGACGGCCGTCAGGCTCTTGATCAGGCTGTCTTCCACGGTGGCCAGTTCCCGCAGCGTCAGGCCGCACTCGTCGAACTGGCCATCGAGTAGCCGCTTCATGGCGATGTCGTGGACCAGGCTTTCGATCCGGGCCGGGGTCGGCTCGGCCAAGGCCCGGCTGGCCCCTTCGACCGCGTCGGCCAGCATCAACACGGCGGCCTCCTTGGTTTGCGGCTTGGGGCCGGGATAGCGGAAGGCGCTTTCTTCGACCTCGCCGCCGTCGGGATCGGTTTCGCTGCGCTCGCTGGCCAGATGATAGAAATACTCGACCAGCGTCGTGCCATGATGCTGCTGGATGAAATCGATCAGGGCCTCGGGCAGATGGTGCTGCCGGGCCAGGTCGGCCCCGTCCTTGACGTGGGCGATGATGATCAGCGTGCTCATGGCCGGAACGAGCGTGTCGTGCCGGCTGTTGTCGTTCCCCTGGTTCTCCACGAAATAGGCCGGCTTGAGCATCTTGCCGATGTCGTGGAAATAGGCGCCGACGCGCACCAACAGCCCGCGGGCGTGAATGCTTTCGGCCGCGGCTTCGGCAATCGAGGCCACGTTGATCGAGTGGTTGTACGTGCCCGGGGCCCGGCGAACCAGCTCTTGCAACAAGGGGTGCGAAATGTCGGCCAGTTCGAGCAAGCTGAGGTCGGTCTGGACGCCGAACACGCGTTCGACGAGCGGCAACAGCCCACCGCTCATCACGATCGTGGCCAACAGCGACCAGAGGCCGAAGCGGACCGCGTCGGGCAGCACTTCTTGATAGAAGGGCTGCTCTTCCAGCACGCCGACGCCGATCGTCGTGAGCATCGCCACCAGACCGACGCAGACGCCGACATAGATCAGCTTCCAACGGCTGCGGATCGGACCGACCAAGAGAATCGCCGTGGCCACGGCGGCGTTCAAAATGATGAATTCATCGAGCCCCTGCCCGATCGACACCACCACGACCAGGGACAGCGCGGCCGAAAACAGCAGGGCCGACTCCTGGTGAAAGGCGATCGACACGGTCATGCCGAATAACAGCAGCGGAATCAATTCGGCCCGCAAACTGTCGGTGCCGGCCAGCATCGTCAGGCCGACGGTGACGATCACCAGGCCGAGCATGATGAGGAATTGCCGCATGCTGGAGATCAGGCGGCGTTCGTAGGCCAGCACGTACACGCCGCACAGCGTGAGCAGGGCCACGAACATGCCCAGCGTGGCCAGCGAATAGCAGACTCGCTTCAGCACTCCCAGCCCCTTCGTCAGCGCCTTGTGCTCGCGCTCCAACAGCTCCATGCTCTCGGAGGTGAGGGGCTGACCGGCGCGGGCCAAGAGGTCGCCCGGCTCGAAGGGGGTGACGACTTCGTGTACCCGGGCGTTGGCCTCGTCGCGGGCGCGGCGGGTTTCGTCGTTGTTCAGCGAGAGGGTCGGAATCAGCTGCGGCCGCAGCCAATCGAACACCCGCTCGACGACTTCGGGCGACGGATTCTCCGCCCCCAGCCGGCGTTTCAGGCCTTGAGCGTCCCCCAGGATCACGTCGCCGACGTTATAGACATGCCGATCTTCGGGTTTGCCCTTGGGAAAGACGACGATTTCTTTTTGATTGCCTTCTTTCTGT
>DATJTR010000360.1:0-6035 GCA_035503215.1 Pirellulales bacterium | reverse complement strand
CGCTCCGTCGCCTTGGTGCCGATTGCGCCGCCGATCGTAGCAATCGGCCGGCGAGCGAATCAAGATGGTGGGCGGGACAGGCCGGGCCACGATTGCTGGCATGTGGCCGGCGGCCTTACAATTAAAGGGCCGGGATATGCCACGCTCGCGGGGGAGACCAATCGTGAAATCTGTCCACGCGATCTACGAAAATGGGGTTTTTCGGCCGACCGAACCGGTCGAGCTTCCCGAAGCGTGTCATGTCGTCTTCGAGCCAAAGCTGATTGACCCCGCACAACTCGACATCGAACGAGCCGCTCACGGCATCGATAACGTCTATGCGCTGCTGAGCCGCCGTTTCGATTCCGGGCACGCCGATGTTGCTGCGCGGCACAACGAGCACCAGCCATGACGGGCTAGGGCAGCGGTATGGACTCCCCACTTCTCACGCGAACGCAGTCCGCCGCATACGAGGCGCTCGTCGGGGTCGGCTTCGCGGGCATGCTCTACGGCGCCGTGGCAGATGCGCATTCCGGCAGGCTGAGGGGATTCGTGTTCTTCCTCGGCCTGGCATGCGTCACGTGCGGGGTCATTGGCCTCACGGCGAAGTCATCGCACGTGTTCCTGGCGACGCTCTCGGTGGCATTCGCGCTGTCCGGCGCACTCGCGGGGCACATCGTGTGGGATCAGTTGCATCCGAACTCGCCAGTTCCCGGTGGAAAAGGGGAGCCTGGCGAATCAATGAGAGCAGGAATACAAGCGTACGAATTCTGGGGCCTGATGGTTGGTGCGCCCCTCGTGCCTCTTGCCACAACGCTCATCGCCTGGCGAAGGAGCGTCTCGCGCGCTGGGCACTCTGCGCCTGGTTAGCGCCCGCCATTTCAATACGCCCCAGCGACCTGGCGGCGGGGGGCTTCGTTGTCGGTGGCGCGGTATTTGACTGTGCCGCCCACGATCACGGTGTCGGCCCGGCCGGTCAGCTTCCAGCCGCCGTAGGGAGTGTTGGCGCTCTTGGAGCGGAACCGCGTGGGATCGACGGTCCAGCGGGCCGTGGGATCGATGATCGTCACGTCGGCATCGGCGCCGACGCGGAGCGTGCCCTTGTTGAGCCCGAGGATGCGGGCCGGATTGATCGTAAGTTTGGCAAGGGCCGAGGGCCAATCGAGGTGCCCCGGCTCGATTAATTTGGTGATGACGAGACCGAGCGCGGTTTCCAGGCCGACGATGCCGAACGGGGCCTGGTCGAGTTCGCGCATCTTCTTTTCGGCGGCGTGCGGGGCGTGGTCGGTGCAGATCACGTCGATCGTGCCGTCGGCCAGCCCGGCGATGCAGGCGTCGACGTGGCGGCGGCCACGCAAAGGCGGGCTCATCTTGTAATTCGAGTCGAACTTCTTCAGCGACTCGTCGGTGAGCGTGAAGTGGTGCGGACAGACTTCGGTCGTCACGCGGACGGAGCGCGATTTGGCCCGGCGGATAATGTCGACGCTGCCGGCGCTCGACACGTGCATGATGTGGATCCGCCCGCCCGTGGCTTCGGCCAGGGCGATGTCGCGGCCGGTCATGGCGTCTTCGGCCACGGCCGGCATGCCGGGCAGTCCGAGCGTGAGCGAAACGAGGCCCTCGTGCATCACGCCCCCTTGCGTCAACTCGCGGACTTCGGCGTGGTTGAGGATCGGCTTGTCGAACATCAGGCAGTATTCGAACGCCCGCCGCATCAGCTCGGGATCGTAAACCGGGGCACCGTCGTCGCTGAAGGCGACCGCTCCGGCCCGGACGAGCTGTCCGATTTCGGCCAGTTCCTTGCCTTCGCGATTGCGGCTGACGCAGGCCACGACGTAGACGTTGCAGTTGGCAGCCCGCGAGGCCTGATGCTGGATGAATTCGACGGCGGCCTGGCTGTCGATCGGGGGTTCGGTGTTGGGGATGCAGGCGATCGAGGTGAAGCCGCCGGCCAAGGCGGCGGCGGTGCCGGTCTGGATGGTTTCGTCCTCTTCGCGGCCGGGCTCGCGGAGATGGACATGCATGTCGATCAGGCCGGGGGCGACGATCTTGCCCGCCGCGTCGATCTCCTGGTCGGCCAGGGCCTCGCCGACGTCGTAGGCGGCGATGCGGCCATCGGCGATGAGCAGGTTAGTGACCCGATCGATTTTTTGGCTGGGGTCGATCACCCGACCGCCGCGGATCAAGAGGCTGGACATAAGATGCGTGCTCGCAAGTGTGTCAAAATCGTATCGTTCGCCCCGCCGTTTGAGGCGCGTCAGCGGTAGGTCAGGCCTTGGCCTGACAGACCGATCTACGCGTTGTCAGGCCAAGGCCTGACCTACGTGGCTAGCCCGAAGCGCGAGCGAGGCCGCGCGTTGTGACCCCGCATTCCCTCGCTGGCGCTTCGGGTTAGTGTCCTCGAGCAAACGCGCCGCGGGCGGACTGCTATTCGACGCCGCCCAGCGTGAGCCAGAGGACTGCCATCCGCACGGCCAAACCGTTGGCTACTTGTTCGAGAATGACGGAGTGAGGTCCGTCGGCCACGTCGGGCGTGATCTCCACGCCGCGATTGATCGGCCCGGGGGCCAGAATCAGAATGTCGTCTTTGGCTTTATCGAGCCGCTCGCGATTCATCGCGTAGAGCAGCGCGTATTCGCGGACGCTGGGGAACGGCCGGGTGGTTTGCCGCTCGAACTGGATCCGCAGCAGGTTGAGCACGTCGCAGCGGGGCAGGATGGCGTCGAGGTCGTAGGCCACTTCGACGCCGAATTCCTTCCAGAGCGGCGAGACCAGCGTTGACGGCCCGCACACGATGACGTGGGCCCCCAGCTTTTTCAGCCCCCAAATGTTCGAGCGGGCGGTGCGGCTGTGGGCGATGTCGCCGACCAGGGCCACGGTCAGCCCCTCGATGCGGCCACGGCGTTCGCGGATCGAAAGAATGTCGAGCAGCCCCTGCGTCGGATGCTCGTGCGCCCCATCGCCGGCGTTGATCACGGTGCAGTCGAGGTTTTGGGCCAAGAGCTGCGCGGTGCCGGGGGTGCGATGCCGCACGACGACCGCGTCGGTCCCCAGAGCCTCGATGTTCTTGGCCGTGTCGATGAACGTTTCGCCCTTCGACAGGCTGCTGGTCGAGGCGGTGAAATCGACCGTGTCGGCCCCCAGCCGGCGGGCGGCCAACGAGAAGCTGGTCCGCGTGCGGGTCGAGGCCTCGAAGAACAGGTTCGCGCAGGTCTTGCCGGCGAGGACCGGAATTTTTTGTTTGCAGCCGGCGGTCGCTTCTTTGAACGACACCGCCGTGTCGAGAATCGTCTGCAATTCTTCGGCCGAGAGACTTTCGAGGTCCAACAAATGACGCCGCGTCCAACTGGCTGGCCGGGTCCAGTTGGACGGCCCTGCGCCGATGTCGACGAGATCGGTGCTCATGATGAAAGCGTTTCCTACACGCTCGCCGCAGGTGCGCTTGCGAAGCATCGGCGGCTATCGTCTCCGCGCGCGACCCGACGACGATCATCCCGAGGCGTGAAATCGGAACGGCTAGTCGGCCCGGCGCACGTGTGGGGCGCGTTCCGCAAACCCGCCAAGAGCGGCGCGCACCTCAAGCGAGCTTCGGGCGTCTCCCGCGCCCACGGCCCAGCGCGCAACACTAGCGCCTTGGACCGGCCCGCTTGTTAGGCTAATTTTAGCAGGGCCACGGACGACTGCAAGCAAATGGCACGCAAGATGTTCGATTTCGGCCGTTAGCGTCCTCCCGGGCGTGTTTTTGACCCTTTTTTTTCCCGCTTCTCGATCCCAGCACGATGTCCGCTTCGCCACCGGCTAACGAAGATTCACCCCTGCATGTGCTGGCTCATTTGATCCAGCGCGGTGCGAGCCTCGAATTGGCTGCACGGATCGAGAAAGCACTGTCGGCAGCCGGCATGCGGGTCGTCGCCGCACACGATTTGTCGCCGGCCGGCCGAGTGGACGTGATCGTTTCCGATTCGGCCGAGGCACTGGCCGAATTGGGATTGGCCGAGAACGACGCGGCCAACCGGCCCGGAGTGGTTTTCATCGGCCGGTCGCCGGCCGGGGGTGATGCCGAGCTGCCGACCGACTTCACCGATCGCGAACTGACGCTGGCCTGCCGATTGGTCGGCGAAATCGTGCGGCTGCGGCGGCGCTCGCTCGACGTGGAGCGCCAGGGGGAAGAATTCGCCCGACTGGCCGGGGCCGATCCGCTGACGGGCCTGGCCAATCGCCGGACATGGGATCGCGAAGCGGCCGAGCGGCTGGCACGTGCCCGGGCCGCCGGCCACGCCGTCTGCCTGGCGGTTTTTGACGTCGATCGGTTCAAGCGGGTAAACGACGAGCAGGGATATGCCGCCGGCGACGCGGTTCTGGCCGGCCTGGGGCGCGAGCTCGCCGCGGCGCTGCGCTCGGGCGATCTGTTGGCCCGGCTGGGAGGAGACGAGTTCGCCGCACTGCTCGTCGGCCAGTTCGACGGCCCGTCGGCATTGGCGATTGTCGATCGGGTGCGTTCGGCGGTCGGAGAGCACGAGTCGGCACGGCTCGGCTTCGATGTCTCGCTGAGCGCCGGCTGTGCCGTGATGGCGGCGGGTGAACTGGCGAAAGCCGATTTGGCCGAATTGTTCGCGGCGGCCGACGCGGCGCTGAGGCAGGCGAAACGGAAAGGGCGCAATCGAGCCGCGCTGGCGGGGTGATGGGCCGAGGCGAGCGGGACGCGGAGTGCGTGCCCGCGCTTGCAGAGGAAGGGGGACAGTCCCAATTTGCTGCGCAAATTCGGGACAGTCCCCAGTGGCAGATTTGGAACAGTCCCCAACGCGCCTGCTTAATACTTGCGCGGGGTCATGCGGCCTTGGACGCGGCCGGGGAGGCCTTGGATGCGCAAGAAGCCTTCGGCGTCGGTCTGGTTGTAGCTGCCGCCCCCTTCCATGCTGGCGATCCCTTCGTCGTACAGGCTGAAATCGCTCTCGCGGCTGTCGACGATGATGTTCCCTTTGTAGAGCTTGAGCGTGACGCTGCCGGTGACGTTCTTTTGCGCTTCGCGAATGAAGGCCAACAGGGCGTCCATCTTGGCCGAATACCAAAAGCCGTAATACACCATTTCGGCCACTTCGGGAGCCAGACGGTCGCGCAAGTGGACCAGGTCGCGATCGAGCGTCAACTGCTCGATGAACAGGTGAGCGGCATACAGGATCGTCATGCCGGGGGCTTCATAGACGCCGCGGCTCTTCATGCCCACGAAACGGTTTTCGACGATGTCGATGCGTCCGATGCCGTGCCCGCCGCCCAGCTTGTTGAGCGCGGTAACGATCGCCAGCGGGCTCAGCGCGCGGCCGTCGAGCGAGGTCGGCACGCCGGCCGTGAAGCCGATCGTGACCTTGCCTGGCGTGTCGGGGGCCTGCTCGGGCGAAACGGTCATGCCGAAATCGACCAGTTCGACCCCGTTCACCTTCAGGTCTTCCAGCTTGCCGGCTTCGTAGCTGATGTGCAGGCAGTTTTCGTCGGAGCTGTAGGGCTTGGCGACCGAGGCTTTGACCGGGATGCTTTTCGCCTCGCAGAAGGCGATCATCTCGCGGCGGCCGGGAAATTTTTGGCGAAACTTTTCAATCCGCCAGGGAGCAATGATTTTGACCGCAGGCTCCAAAGCTTCGGCCGCCAGTTGAAAGCGGCACTGATCATTCCCCTTGCCCGTGGCTCCGTGGGCGTAAGCTTCGGCCCCCACTTCACGGGCGACCTGCAGGCAGATTTTGGAGATCAGCGGGCGGGCGATCGAAGTGCCCAAGAGGTAAATGCCTTCGTACTTGGCTTGCCATTGCAAGACCGGAAAGGCGAAGTCGCGGCACAGTTCTTCGCGGGCGTCGATGACGACAGCGGTTTTCGCCCCGCAGTGCTTGGCCTTGGCCAGAATCGCCTGGCGGTCTTCGCCCGGCTGCCCCAGGTCGACATACACGGCGTGAACGTCGTAGCCTTCGTCCAACAGCCAGCCGAGGATGACCGAAGTGTCCAAGCCGCCGGAATAAGCCAGCACGCAACTAGGCATGAGTGAGTCGTCCCGCGAGAAAAAAGGGGAT
>DATJTR010000359.1:0-2844 GCA_035503215.1 Pirellulales bacterium | reverse complement strand
AGTTCTGTCCGATAAGCGTGGGAAAATCGCGTTCTCGCGCCAAGTCGCTTTTCGCCGCTCACAGAGAGAGGGGTGGGCCAGCAATGGGTGTGGCCCCCGAGATGTCTTTCCGTCGGCGAGACCAGACCGCCGTGCCCGCAGCAGCCAGCGGCGTTGCCAGCGCATCGAACCACCACCAGAACGGACCTCGTGCGATCACGTGTGAAAGATAGGACCGAAAGCCGACGGGTTGCAAATCCGCGATCGTTCCGGCCAGTCCCGCGGCCAATTGCGACTGCCCCTGCACGCCCGCGTAGCTTTGCAAATAACTTCGATAGCCCGCGACGTCCTCGGCGGCCACGGCCAACACGCCCAGGATCAGCCCGATCAGCGCTGCCTTTCGCCAACAAAGCGGCAAACGCCAGCGATCGAAAATCGCCCGCTCGGCCAGTCCAACGGCACAGCCGACAGCGAGTGGAAACAGAACGGCTGGCGCGATTCCGGCCCGCGAGATCAAAAACGCCAGCCCGCCGATCGCCAGCGCTGCTGCGCTGCTGAGCAGCATTGCCACGGCGAGATCTTTCTTCACGCCGCCATGCGCACCATCGGGAGAATCCGAGCCTCCGGATCCCGCCGTACTCGGACCGCCAGGATTGGAAGCGGGATTCGCAGGAGGATCGGCATTTGCCTCTTCCACGATCCGCTCCTTGTTGTTGCCATCGCAGGCAGGAGCCGCGTCAGCTCGCTCCGATCAGCCCACATGCTTTTTTCGCTCGACTCAGCACTGCGCCCGCTTTGCGCCGCGCTCGCACCGCTCCGTCGGCCAGAATCTTGCGGATCGCGTCAGGATCGGCGGCCAGGGCGGCCCGGCGCTCGCGGGCAGGACCAAAAAAGCGGGCCGCCGCGTCGGCCAGTGCCTTTTTCACTTCGCCATAGCCGAATCCGCCACGGCGATAGAGCGCGGCCATCGCCTCCCGCTCTTCGTCGCTGGCCACCAGCGAAAAAAGTTGGAACAGGTGATCGGTTTCGGGCGGTTTCGGCTGATCCATGGGACGCGAATCGGTCGTGATCCGCATGATTTTCTTCCGCTCGCTCTTTGGATCGTCGAACACCTCGAGCGTGTTGTTGTAGCTCTTCGACATCTTTTCGCCATCGAGCCCCGGTACTTTGGCCGAGGCGTCGAGAATCTTGGCCTTGGGCAACACGAACGTCTGACCGAAGTGATGATTGAAGCTCACCGCCAGGTCGCGGCAAACTTCGATGTGCTGAATCTGGTCTTCGCCCACGGGCACCGTGTCGGCGTCGTAGGCCAGAATGTCGGCCGCCATCAGCACCGGATAAGTAAACAAGCCAGCGTCAGCCGGCAAGCCTTTGGCTTTTTTGTCCTTGTAGGCGTGGCAGCGCTCCAGCAGTCCCATCGGCGTGCCGGTCATGAGCAGCCAGCACAATTCCGAGACCTCGGGCACGTCCGATTGTACGAACAACACCGCCCGGGCCGGATCGAGCCCCAAGGCCAATAGGTCGATCGCGGCATCGAGCGTGAGCTCGGCCAGGAGTTTGGAATCGCGCACGGTGGTCAAGGCGTGCAAGTTGGCGATGAAGTAGTAAGCCTCTTCTTCGCCTTGCAGATCGATGTATTGGCGGATGGCGCCAAAGTAGTTGCCCCAGTGAAATCGGCCGGTCGGCTGAATGCCGGAAAGCACGCGCATAGGTCAGGCGAGTCCGTTTTGACAGTTCAAGTCGTGAGCGTGCCGACAACGTCGGCAAAACGATTGCAGTTGAGTTCGGCCACCGCGGCCCCCAGGCGGTCGAGAATGGTCATCGAGGCCAAGGGATCGTAGAAATTGGCCGTGCCGATTTGCACCGCTGTCGCCCCGGCCACGGCGAATTCCATTACGTCGTCGATCGTGCCGATGCCGCCGATGCCGACCACCGGAATCGTCACGGCGCGGGCGACTTGATAAACCGCCCGCAAGGCGATGGGCTTGATCGCCGGGCCGCTCAAGCCGCCGAGCACGTTTCCCAAGAGTGGCCGCCGCCGCCGCCAATCGACCGCCATTCCCAGGCAGGTATTGATCACCGAAATGGCGTCGGCCCCTCCGTCCGCCGCGCCTCGGGCGACTTGGGCGATGTCGGTGACGTTCGGCGTGAGTTTGGCCAAGATCGGCCAGCGGCATGCTTCGCGCACTCCCGCCACCACTCGGCGGCACATGGCCGCATCGGTGCCGAAATCGACTCCCCCGGCCACATTCGGGCAAGAGAGATTCAATTCAATCGCCGTCAGTCCTTCTGCCGCATCGAGCCGGCGGGCCATGGCCACGAATTCGTCGTGATCGTGGGCGGCGATGCTGACCACGATTGCGGTCCCCAAACCCACCAGATAGGGCAGATGATGAGCGATGAAGGCCTCGATGCCATCGTTATCCAGCCCAATCGAATTGAGCATGCCCGACGGCGTTTCGACCGTCCGCCAAGGGGTGTTGCCAGCTCGGGGTTTAGCCGTGATCGTCTTGGGTAGGATGCCACCCAAACGCTTGAAATCGACCAATCCGGCCATCTCCCGCGCGTAGCCGAAGGTTCCCGAGGCGACCAGGATGGGATTGGCCAATTCCAGCCGGCCGAGGCGCACTCGCAGGTCGATGTCTGGATTCACGGTTCCGCGTTCCCCAGGGGGACGATCGCTTTGGTGCGAGGAAGAGTTGCGCTCGGATGACAGTTCCCGCTGCCCAATGTATCGCTCATTATGGGCGACGACTACCGGGGGCGTTACCGAGGGCATGCGATGGCCCGGCTGGTACGACAGCGCGTGGCGATCGTCGGTTCAGGCGATCTGCTCTGGCTCGAGGACGCAGGACACCGCTCGCC
>DATJTR010000358.1:0-4143 GCA_035503215.1 Pirellulales bacterium | reverse complement strand
ACACGACGCTGGTGACCGGCATGCAGCCGCGCCGGCACGGAGTGCTGGCCAACGGCGTTCTGGTGCGCGGCGGTGTGGGGATTCCGGTCACGATCGATCCCAAACGGGAAAAGACCGAGCTGGTGCGGACGCCCACGTTGTTCGACGTGGCCCATGCGGCCGGCATGACCACGGCCGCGATTCAGTGGCCTTGCACGCGCAACGCGACGACGGTGGACGACAACTTTCAGGAGGCACTTTCCGGCGAGGATATGCGCTATACGACTCCCCGCTTCCTGGAAATGATGATCGAAGACGGGATCCTGGAAAAGGATGCCAACACGACCTATCGCGGGCACAACACCGCCTGGTTCGATCATGTTTGGACGCGCGCGGCGTGCGACCTGGTGGCCAAACGCAAGCCGAATCTGCTGCTGCTGCACCTGTTGAACTGCGACTCGGTGCATCATCAGTATGGGGCCCAAACGCTGGCCGGCTACACGGCCGTGGCCTATGCCGACGCTTGCGTCGGCCGCGTGCTGGAGGCGATCGATGCCGCTGGGATCGGCGACAAGACGGCGGTGGTGGTGGTTGCCGACCATGGATTCACCCGGACCGAAAAGGCCCTGTTGCCCAATAGCCTGCTGCGTAAGGAGGGCTGGCTGCGGGCCACCGGCAGCAAGATCGACGAAGCCCGCGTTTCGGCCGTGCCCGAGGGGTGCATGGCGCTCATCTATGTCACCGATCCGGCAATCGACGCGGCTGGCCGGGAAAAGATTCGCGACTTGTTCCAGGGACGCGAGGGGATCGCGATGGTGATCGAGCCGCCGGATTATGCCAAATATGGATTGCCCGACCTGCACGAATCGCCGCAGACGGCCGACATGGTGTTGGTGGCCGAGGACGGCTACAACTTTTCGGGCAAGGTGGACGACGAGCGGTGGATGGCGCCGAGCACGCAGGTGGGAGCATACACGGGCAACCACGGAATGATCGCTACCAATCCGAAGATGAACGCCCCCTTCATTGCCGCCGGCGCGGGTTTGAAAAAGGGAGTGAAGTTGGAGGTGATCGAGAATATCGATGTCGCCCCGACCGTCGCCCGGCTGTTGGGCGTGACGCTGTCGGATACCGATGGAAAAGTGATCGCCGGCGCACTGGCGGACGGGCCCTAAAAGGCCGGCGCAGCGGGGCGCGTTTTTTTTAGCATACGACAACGAGCGAGGTGCACGATGAGCGACTGGCGGATTTGGATCGGTTCGGTGGGTGGATTGCTGTCCGTTTCGGCGCTCGTCGCGCTGGCGGCTTCGGGAGCTCGGGCCGGCGCTGCGAACGAGCCGCCTCGCAAGGTGCTCAGGCACGTCGTGCTCTACAAGTTCAAGGAGAGCGTCACGCCCAAAGAGGTCGAGGAAGTGATCGCGGCGTTCAATGCCTTGCCGGGCAAGATCCCCTTCATCGTCGGTTACGAACATGGGTTGAATTTGAGCCAGGAAGGGAAGTCCGACGGTTTGACGCACTGCTTCATGGTGTCGTTCGCCAATGAGAAGGACCGAGACGCCTACATTGCCCATCCCGCGCACCAGGACTACGTGAAGGTGGTGCGCGACCGGCGTGAGAAAGTGGTCGTGGTCGATTTCTGGTCGGCCGAGTAATCGTCGCGTAGCGGCCGGGAGCCCCGAGGCGAGCGGAGGCGCGGCGGGTGGGCAGGGGTGGAGTGTGAGCGGCGGATCGACCAGAGCGGTTACCTGGCGGAGCGGAGTGGCGTCGCGCGGATTACTTTTTGGGCCCGAGCACCAGGCCCAACGAAGTGACTTGCTCGGAGTCAGCATGTCCATGCACGCCGATTACGGCGCAGCCATCGCCGCCGACGCGGTCGGCCGATCGTGCCCCGTCGCTCCGCCCGAGCCAATCGCTTTCGTAGGCGCCTGCGGTGTTCAGGCCCTCGGATCCGATTTCCATGAAGACCAGCGAGAAGCCATCGACCCAGAGGCCCGCTTTGACCTTCATTGCCCCGACCGCGTAGCCCGATTTGGCGACGATTCGCTTCGATTTCGATTTCGGGGCGGTGGCTCCGCACCACTTGCCGGTCAACTGTCCGTGCGAGGTGAAAAAGATCGGCCGGAGGGCAACGATTCGTTTGTCGTCGGCCGCGACGTCGAAACCGATCAGCAGCGCTCCTTCTTCGGGAACGATCGAGAATTCGATCTTGTTGTTCGTGGAGCCGATTTCCTTGGTGTCGGAACGGTCGCCGGAACGCACGGCCGCGCTGAGCTGCTTGATCAGCTGCTGACGGTCGTTGACGCTGCCTGGGCTGGCGTCGGCGGCCGAACGGCTACCGCTGGTCGAAGCGACGGCTTCGGGCGCCGGGGTATCGGAAAGCGACTTTTCCGCCTTCTTCCGGGCCAGGCCGCTCAGCAAGGGGAGCGATTTCTGATACCAGACGCGGGCGTGGGCTTTGAGCCGGGCCTGGCGCAGCCCCTGCTCCTTGTCGGCCAGATCGTCCCAGGCCTCGGCCAGGGCGAATATCGCCGGGCCATCGGTCGGAGCGGCGACCTCCTTGGCGGCCGACGCGGCCAGCGATGAATCGTCGCCTTGCGCGAGCAGCGGCAGCCCTTGCTTCCAGTCGTCTTTGACGAAGCAATAGTATTTGCCCGCCACGGCGCTGGCGGGGGCATCCTTGGGATCCGACTTGAGCGTGGCCAGAGCGCGGTGGAACTCCTCGTAGCTCTTTTGCAGTTCTTTGAAAGCCTTGGCGCGCTCGGACGTGCGCGCGAGGAGCGCCTTGTCGTCGAGTTTCTTGGCCAGCGAAAAGGCGATTTTGCCGAGTTTGCGCCCCCCTTCGATGTCGTCGGCCGCGACCGATTGGTCAATCAAATCGAGGGCCGTTTGGACCAAGAGGCGTTGGTCGGCAGAGCGGGCGACCGACTCGGCCAGGCTGGCGATCGCGCCGGCTTTCATCTTGACGGCGTCAATGCGGTAGAACGTGGCAAGTTGATCGATGGCCTGGAAGGTGAGATCGACGTTGCCACCGAGCATCGCCAAATCTTTGACCTTCTCCAGCATCACGTAGTGATCGGCGGTGCCCGGACGCTGGTCGTCGGCTTGTGCCTTCAGGGTACGGGCCAGGTCGATCCGCTTGCCGCTCGTATCGGCCGCGGCCAACTCCTTTTCGTACAGATCGTCGAGCAACCCTTCGGCTTTCGCGCGGGCGTCGATCGGTGGAACCTCGACCGGCGCGACCGGAGGCGGTTGACGCGACGTATTGGCCCCACCTTGCGGGCCGCCGCCACGCGGCTTCGAGCGAGAACCGGGCGAACTATTGGGACTCCCCTCCGGCCGCAACGGGGGCAGACTGGCCAGGGTGTTGCCGACCATCCTTTGGTAGGTCAAAGTCAGCGTCGTTGGGGCCGCCGCATTTCCTTCCACCACCAGCTTCGTCGTGAAACTGTAGCTACGAATGCAGCCGGCGCTCGTATCAATCTCGAAAGAACCTTCCCCTTCGCCGATCAAATAGGGAACTTTACTGGCTCCGGCCGGCTGCGTGGCGAAACGGGAGATCTTCTTCACCGTGACGACGTCGGACGACGTATTCACGATTTCGTACCGCGCTACCTCGGCCCCCAGTAGGGTCTGTTCCGTGGTGTTTTGTCCTTGATTGGGCGCGGTCGGCAGGCGGCCGCGTCGATGCGAGCGACCGCCCAATCCATGCGGGCCGAACTGTTGCGGCGGGCCCGGGCCGGAGGGCCCGACCGTCCGATGCGTGAACGAAACCACCCTTTGGGTTTGCCAACCCTTGTCACTGTCTCCGCCGAGCGGTTCAAAGCCAATCGAACCGAGCAGACCCATCATCAGGTCGCCGCCCCCCTCGTCGTGAATACCGCCCGAAGTGTCGACCGTCGTCGCCCCGCTGCGGTGCGTCGCCGCGCCGGAGGCTTGCATGTCGACCGTGTACGTCAATTTGCGCCACTCATCGCTCGCGGGTTTCATGGTCATGCCGATGTAGGCCACTGCCGGCACGACGCGCCTGGTCAAGGCGGCTCCCTCGAGCTTGACGCTGCTGCTGCCGGAGTCGAAGGGGATGGAATTCGCCTCGAGCATTTTTCGGGCGAAGTTGATCGGCTGTGCGTAGCCGACGTTGCTGCCTTCGCGAATATCCAGGAAGGC
>DATJTR010000357.1:0-5298 GCA_035503215.1 Pirellulales bacterium | reverse complement strand
TCCCGGGCCAGGCGCGCGAGCTGGTTCGCGACGGCGTCGTGCCGGCGCTCTGCGTGGGCGCCCTGCTCGTTGGCGTGATCGTCTCCACGCCCGAGCGTCTGATGAAGTCCCTGCCCCAATGGGCACCGAATGACTGGCGCGAGCACTACGAGGACATTTTGTCGCGGCCATTAACGGCGCTCAAACCGGGGGAGCAAGCCCGACTCCATAGTCTGATGGGGGTGATCTGTGCGAGAATCGATCCTGAGCAGGCCACGCAGCAATTCTTGATCGCCGTCGATATCGTGTGGGACGAGCCCGAGATCCTCTGTGAGTTGGCCGATCTGATGGCGCCACGTGGCCAGGTGGATTTGGCCATCCAAGTTTATCGGCGGGTGTTGGAACTGGCTCCTGACAATCGAGAGGCCAGCGAACATCTGCAATCGCTGACAGGCGCCCGCGCTGGGCCGCCACACTGATCTTTCCAGGTCTGCCGTGCCGGCGGCTCAGAATTCGTTAAAGGAAGTCGCGGATGCAAAAGGGAGCCGCTGATTCCGCGGGGATTGCTTCTCGGCCTTCGGCTGGGTCCCGCTCCTGGGCCTTCGTCTTTTGGATCGCGGTCGTCGTTTGGACGATCGCCATGCTGGTATCTTTGCACGTCCGGTTTCTCGACCGCTTCGTCGTCGGCACATGGCACGATTACCTCGGCAACGATTTCTTCAGCACGCCGCGGGCTTTCCGCAATCTGATGTCGGAGAGCAACATCTATCTCACTGAGCTCGACGACTACGGCCCTCGTTACACCTCGATGTTCTTTTTCCACCCGGCGGTGGCGGTGGTCATTGGCTCGTGGACCTCGCTCTTGTCGCCTTGGACCGCGTACGGTGCGTTCGTCGCGGTTTCCTTGGGTCTGCTGGCCGTGAGCGCCGGCGTACTGGCCCGGCAATTCGACAGCCGGACCTTGCAAGCATTCACGTTCTTCGCCTTGTTCTGTTCTTTGCCGACGTATCTGATGCTGTGGAACGCCCAGATGCACGTCTTCGTCGTCGTGGCCGTGTCGCTCATTCTGGCCGCCATCGTCGGCATCAAACGCGACGAGCAGGTTTCCCGGCGCTCGTTGCGCTGGCTGCAGGCCGGGCTGTTGATTGGCCTGTTGACCAAACCAGTCGTCTTGCTCACGCTGCCGGTGCTGTTCGCGACGCGCGAAACCCGACGCGCGCTCGTCGTGCCGGTCGCGGTCTACACCGCCGTGTCTCTGCTATTCCTGTTTGGGCCCACGCTGAACTCCGGCGGATACAACGGGATCCATTGGCTGAACCTGTTCAATGGCGCCGCCGCCGCCAGTCCTCTCTACTCCCTCGTCTATCCCCGCGAACTCGATTATTCGACGTGTCCCGAGCTCTATTGCTTGCCGATGTTGTTGCAAAGGCTCACAGGTGCTGCTCCTCAGCAATGGCTGATGAAGGTGCCGGTCTTCGTGGTCCTGGCGGCCAGTGCCCTGCCGCTCTTGCTCACTTCGCTGCGGCGGCGGATCGATGTGCTGCTGGTGACCGTCTTGTTGTCGCTCTTGACCCACTTTCTGTGCTTCCAGATCGTCTGGGAATATCACTACACGACCCTGCTGCCTGCGCTCCCGGTGTTGTGGTGGGCCGGCGAGCGGGAGGAGCAGCCCGGGCGACGGCTCTGGTTGCGCATCGCCTTTTTCGCCCTGCTGACCATCTTCTTGCCCACCCCCTATTTTCTCGACTTCAAGGAACACTTGCGACTCACGACTGCCGGGATGTTGCTGCGGGTGGTGCCGGTCGTCGTTTCGTTCGTCTGTTTACTGTCGTACGTCTGCGGCCAGGCCTGGACGGCGCTCGCCGAGCGGTCGATCGGGTTGCCGCGTTCCGAACTCGCCAGTCTGCTGGGCAATGGCGGCGTGCTGGGCGTTTGTAACGCAGCGTTGTTGGCCGGAGTGATGTTTTCGGTGCCCGAGCGACTGCTGAAGCCACTCGTCGCGTGGACCGACAGCGACTGGCAGTTGCAGTGCGAAGACATCCTCTCGCGCCCCCGCCCGGGCCTGAGTGCGACGCAAATCGCCGACCTGCATTTCCGCCTCGCGCGCGCGTATAACGCCAGCCAGCCGAAACTGGCAACCGAGCATTTCACCACCGCGTTGGGGTTCGTGCCCAACGAGCCCGAACTGCTGTGCGAGTACGGCGATCGGATCTTGCTCTGCGAACATTTCGAGCTGGCCGCCACTGTGTTCCAACGTGTGCTGGAATTGGAGCCCGGACACCCCTACGCCAACATGAGAGTCAAACAACTGCGGGCGGCGCTAAAGAATTGATGGCCGGCAAGGCGGCGCGGGCGAGTCGGTTTCCTTCGCTTTGCCCCGCGGAAGCCGAACGCGTGAATCATCGTCGCGCCGCCGGTCGCTGCAGTTTGCCGATCAGGCAAATCCTGGCGGCGAGAAAAACTCTGGCTCAAATTCCCTAGAATGACAATGATCCTGCCCTGCTGGCCTCATCGACCGCCGCGGAAAAAAATCGCGTCGGCCAGAACTGGCGCTCGGCCGCGCCGCTGGCCGAGTTCCCTTAAAGGGGCAACCGCGCGTGCTGATCGAGCCCAGCGCTGGCAGTACGGATGACCTGCACGCGACAGCAGCCCGCGCTAGCGCGGCCAATCGCCGCAGGGGATTGCCCAGGTGTTACGCATGGCAAACACAGCCGAGTATGCCCCGGTACTCGCTCGCTACCCGGCCGCTTGCCAGCCGAGCCGCGTCGATTGCCTGGAAGGAGCCGGGGGATTTAGCGGGGCCCGCTTCTGGCGACTGCTGACTCCGCGGGGCACGCTGTGCCTGCGCCGCTGGCCCCCCGAATATCCCACGCTGGAGCGATTGCAATTCATTCAGGCGGTTCTCTGGCACGTTGACGTTGAAAGCTTTCATCTCGCTCCGTTGCCGCTGGAAGCCACGAATCACGCCGGCTTTGTTGAGCATCAAGGAGCGCTTTGGCAGCTTGAGCCTTGGATGCCGGGCGTCGCCGACTATCACTCGGCCCCCAGCGAAGCTCGCCTGCGAGCGGCCCTGGCAGCATTGGCCCAGTTCCATCTGGCCGCGGCCAGCTTTCCACTGGCCGAAAACGGACCCGCCCCGTCCCCTCGGCTGCTTAGCCGCCTCCGTCGGGTCGAAGCCTTGCGAGCCGGCGATTTGGACCGTGTGTCGGCCGCCATTCACCCCGGTAACTGGCCGGGCATGGCAGAGCGGGGCACACGTCTCGTGCAGCTCATTCGATTAGCCCTCGACCGAGTCGAAGCGGTGCTGGCCGAAGCCGTGACGCTGCGCGCGCGCATTCAACCCTGCATCGGCGACATCTGGCACGACCACGTGCTGTTCCAAGGCGATGCCGTGAGTGGATTGGTCGATTTCGGCGGCATGCGCGCCGACAGCGTGGCCGGCGACGTTGCCCGCCTGCTCGGCAGCCTGGTGGCGGACGACGCTGCCGGTTGGCAAATTGGGCTAGCTGCCTACGATCGGCACCGCCCGCTGTCGGCCGATGAGCGGCGACTGATCACCGCCTTCGATCGCTCGGCGGTGTTGCTCGGTCCGTTCGAGTGGCTGGAGTGGATTTTTATCGAGCGGCGCGTTTTCGATGCCCCCGCCGCTATCGAAGGTCGGCTCGACACAGCAGTTGCGCGTCTCGCGCGGCTGATTGCACCTTGATCGACAGCAATTGTCCGGTGACCCGTAAGCGTTTATTGCCGAGCGTAAAGCAAGCCCACATTGACTGTTGCGTGCGATGGGCGGTAGAATTTCTCTACCTCCGGCGGGCTGCTTCCCGCGCGGCTTGCCCCGATTCACACCCGCTTCGTCCCGAAGAGCCACCCATGCACCGCCGATTCGTGTTGCTTGCCGCTCTGCTGGTGGTTTGCGGAATGGTGGGGTGGGGCGCTTGGACAGCGCCAGTCCACGCTCAACTCGAATCGCTGACCGGCAAACTGGGCGGTAAATCCGTCGCCGACAGTCAGGACTTGGCCAAGCTCAGCCTGAAGGCCAGCATCGAACCGGCCGCGGGTAACCAGCCGGCAAAGCTGGTGATTGTTGGCCAGATTGCGCAGGGCTGGCATACCTACTCGACTACCCAATCCGCCGGCGGTCCGATTCGGACGAAGATCAAGCTGCCTTCGTCGAGCGATTACCGCTTGCTGGGCGACTTTACGCCCAGCCCCGCCCCCGCGGCCCACGAGTATCCCGACGTCTGGCCCGGCCTGAAGATCGAAGAGCACACTGGCCAGGTCACCTGGCAGGCGCCGATCGAGCTGTCGGCAGGCGTCGATCCGGCCAAGCTCGAGATTGCCGGATCGGTCTACGCCCAACTATGTGCCGAGAGCTGCTTGCCGCCGCGCGATTACAAGTTCGTGGCCAAGCTCGCCGCCGGCTCGGCAACCACGGCCGCCGGCCGGGCCGTTTTGACTTCGCAGACCGGTCCGGCGAGCAATGCCCCTGCGAATCCCGCCGCGCCGCAGACCGCACCCGCTGGCACCGGCGAAGCACTCGCCGCCGCACAAGTCATCCGCGCCGCCCATGCCTCGATCCAGGGGCGCATCGAACCGTCGGTTGTCGCTCCGGGCGGGCGGGCCGTGTTGGTTCTGTCCGCCGAGCCGGCGGCGCCCTGGTACATCTATGCATTGGCCGATCACGATCCCGACGAGCCAGGCAATCCGAAGCCGACGCTCATCGAGCTGGAGTCGAATTCGGCCTTCTCGTTCGGCCGGCCGACGCCCAGTGCCGAGCCGGCGAGCAAGATGTTCGACAGCCACTTGATTCGCTACTATTCGCAGCCCGTGAGCTGGACGGTGCCGATCACGGTGCCGGCCGATGCGCGGCCGGGCGATTATCCGATCGTGGGGCTGATCGGCTTCATGACCTGCAAGGACGGCAGTTGCGACTTACCGAGCGCAGCGCGGTTCAGCGGGTCGCTCCGCGTGGCCGAAGGTTCGCAAGCCCCCATCGCGCTGGCATTCACGCCGGCCAAATATGACCAGGTCAGGCAGTTGGGAGCTGCGAGATTGTCGCTGGCGATGGCCCCGGGCGGCAATCCGGCGGCTGCCCATGAGGCCGCGTTGCCGCAATTCGAAATCATCGAGTTGAATGGCAGCCGGGCCAATAGCCTGCCGATGATTCTGCTGTTCAGCTTCCTGGGCGGATTGATTCTCAACGTGATGCCCTGCGTGCTGCCGGTCATCGGCCTGAAGATTCTTTCCTTCGTCGAGCAAGCGGGGCACAGCCACGCGCGAATTCTGTTTTTGAACCTCATCTATTCGGCCGGCATGCTG
>DATJTR010000356.1:0-3801 GCA_035503215.1 Pirellulales bacterium | reverse complement strand
CACCTTCTTCAGCCGCTTGTTCTCTTCCTCCAGCTCCTTGAGACGCTTGGCCTCTTCGGCCTTCATCCCACCGTACTGGTTGCGCCAGCGGTGGAACGTCTGCTCGCTTACTTCCAACGTCTGGCAAGCCTGGCCGACCGTCTTGCCAGCCGTGATCATCGCGTCCGCCTCACGCAGCTTCTTGATGATCTGCTCGGGACTGTGTCGCTTCCGCTTCATCGAGATTCTCCTTGCCCAGCAGGGCTCTAGAGACTCTCATAACACATGGACCAGTTTTCGGGGAGCAGGCCACCACCGGCTAGAAGACTTTCGGAGCACTATGCCGATAGTCGACGACGGCAACTCGTTCGATCTCACGTTTTCTAACATCTCCACGGTCGAAGAGTTGGAGGCGGCAATGGAAAACGCCCGGACGAGCTGAACCCCAGGTTGAGAATGGTGACGGCGCCCGATGAAAATGCATCCTGACGAGGTTGCTATCGACTCGGCTCTCGTCGGTCGATTGGTGGCGTCGCAGTTTCCGGAGTGGGCCAACCTGCCCATCGTGCCAGTGCCACAGCGGGGAACGGACAACGCGCTCTACCGGCTGGGCGAGAGCATGGTGGTGCGGCTGCCGCGCCGGCAGATGAACGCCGGTCAATTGGAAAAAGAGTGCCGTTGGCTGCCGCGGCTCGGGCCGCTGCTGCCGCTCGCCGTTCCGCTTCCCTTGGCGAGCGGAAGGCCCGACCACGACTATCCCTTTCCTTGGGCGATCTACCGCTGGCTCGAAGGCGAACCGGCGACGAGCGACAAGATCGACATGGGCCGGGCGGCGCCCGACCTGGCAACCTTTGTCGCCGCCCTGCAATGCGTGGACCCCGCGGGCGGCCCACCGCCGGGCGATCACAACGCTTGGCGCGGAGTGCCATTGGCTATGCGCGACGAGGCCGTGCAGGCTGCGATCGCATCGCTGGGCTCGGCCATCGAGGCCGATGCGGTCACCGCGGTGTGGCAGGCAGCCTTGAACGCCCGCGCTTGGGACCGAGCCCCCGTTTGGATCCACGGAGACCTCGACGCCCGCAACCTGCTGGCCAAGGATGGTCGGCTCACGGCGGCAATCGATTTCGGCTGTCTCGGGCTGGGCGATCCGGCCTGCGACGTAATGGTCGCCTGGAAACTGCTCCGCGCCGACAGCCGCGAAATCTTTTTCGCCAATCTCTCCGTCGACGAGCCCACGCGGGCTCGAGCCCGTGGCTGGGTGATCTCGCAGGCACTGATCGCGCTGGCCTACTACACCGCGGAAACCAATCCGCTGCTCGTCGGCGAGGCGCAACGATGGATCGCCGCCGTCCTTGCCGACCAGGGGGCCGCCCGGTGATGGGACATAAGCTGACCGGAGATCCGAACCACCAATCGAGGCATCCGCCCAGCGCGAAAGCCCCGCGATTTCGCCCGGAAATCGGCCTCCTGTTAATGCCGGGGCCTGCCTGCGGTTAGCTGCCTGGGAATCCTCTGTATCGGGAGCATACCGCAATGTCGCAACAGACCGCACGTGGCCGAATCGTCATCGCCGGAGGCAGCGGCTTTCTGGGGCTTTCGCTGGCCACGCACCTCACGAGCCAGGGTTGGCCGGTCGTGATTCTGTCGCGCAAGCGACCGCGCTGCGAAGGCCCTTGGCAGCACGAGCCTTGGGACGCCCGCAGCCTGGGAGAGTGGTCCAAAGTCCTCGACGGCGCGAGCGGCCTGGTGAATCTGGTTGGCCGCAGCGTCGACTGCGTCAAGACGCCTGACCATCAGGACGAAATCCTCCGTTCGCGCATCGAGGCGACACGCGTGCTCGGCCTGGCAGTCCGCAGCGTCCCGGCGCCGCCGCCCGTCTGGGTGCAAATGAGCACGGCGCACATCTACGGCGATCCGCCCACGGTCACCTGCACGGAAGATTCGCCCTTCGGCGTTGGCCTGGCACCGTTCGTCGGGCGGGGCTGGGAGACTGAATTCCAGCAAGCGGTGTTGCCCACGCAGCGCGGCGTGGTCCTGCGCACCAGCTTCGTCATCGGTCGCGACCGCGGAGCCGGCGGCGGCGCACTGACCCGCTTGCGCTCTTTAGTGCGGATGGGTCTCGGTGGCCGCGTCGGCTCGGGCAGGCAAGGCATGAGCTGGATTCACGAAACCGACCTGAACCGGCTCTTCGAGCAGGCGTTGACCGACGACTCGATGCAGGGGGCCTACATCGCATCGTCTCCACACCCGGTCGTGCAGCAGGAATTCATGCGCACGCTGCGCCGCGTCGTCGGTATGCCGATCGGTTTGCCGGCCTTTTCCTGGATGGTCCGCCTCGGCGCGCCGCTGCTTTTGCGCACCGATCCCGAGCTCGCCCTGTATGGCCGCTTCGTGGTTTCGCGGCGTCTCGCGCAGGAAGGATTTGAGTTTCAGTTTCCCGATCTGGAAGCGGCGCTGCGCGATCTGCTGCAAACCGCAAGCAAATCGGCCGCGACGGGCATGTGACGCTTGATCGCGGCGGCGCTGATTTGTCGCCCCCCGCGCGTTTCGAGTAAACTGATCCTTGTCGCCGCCCTGCCGGCCCGACCGTCGGCTGCGAATTGAACCCCAGGAGCATCGCCATGAGCACCGTCGCCGAACAAGTCGTCTCGACCGACACTTGGCCTGCCGAACTGCAAGCGGAGCTGGCGCGGAACGCATTCAACGGCCGGGTCGGCAGCCGGCTGGTCTCCGAGACCGACCGCGTCCGCGTCTGGCAGATTCATCTGGCCCCGGGCGAGCGGCTGCCCTTCCACCGGCACGTGCTCCACTATTTTTGGACGGTGCTGACTCCCGGCGCGGCCCAATCGCGCTACGCCGACGGGCGCATCGAACAGGTGCGCTACGAGGGGGGCGAAACCAAGCACCTCTATTTCGCCGCGGGCGAGTTCATGATTCACGACCTGGAAAACATCGGCCCCACGCCACTCGTCTACGTCACCGTCGAATTCCTCGACAGCCCCAACCCGCCGCTCGATTTGCCGTGAGCCGGCGCGAGTGCGCGGCGAGGTGCCCGTTCTTGCGCGCCGCCGCCAGACCGCTCGGCGCACTCAAAACTCGGCCGCTTCCAGTTGCGCGAGCACGTCGGCCATCGCGGGCCGCAGCGCCGGGTTGTGAGCCAGCATCGACTCGGCCAGTGCACGCCAGGCGGGCGGCATGGCGGCAGCCAACTCAGCTGCCAGGCGTGGATTTTCCAGCCGCATGAGAATCTGGGCCAGGTTAGCGTCTGGCAATGCCCGCTCGGCCGTGGACAGTTCGAACAGCAGCAAGCCAAACGCGAACACGTCGCTGGCCGGGGTGGCCGGATCGCCCGCGAGTTGCTCGGGTGCCATATAAGCGGGAGTGCCGCTGATCACGCTGGCGCCGCGCCCGTTCGGGATCGAGATCGCCGTCGCCGTGGCCGAGGGATCGCCCGGTTCATTCGCGCCGACCGATGCCCGCACGAAGTGCGCGCCACGGCGTGCGAGCCCAAAATCCATGATCCGCGGCGTCAGGTCGTCCCCCACAATCACGTTTGCCGGCTTCAGATCACCGTGAACGGTCCCCACGGCATGGGCCGCGGTGAGCCCACGGGCAATGCCTCGAGCGATCCGTTGCCGTTGGTCGGGGGGCAGTCGGGCGGCGATCAGGTTCGTGAGCGGCTGCCCCTCCAGAAACTCCATCGCGATCAGCGGAAGGCCGTCTTCCTCGTCGACGGCGTAGATCGTGCAAACATTCGGATGGCTCAGCGGCGCGGCGGCGCTGGCCTCGCGCAGCATCGCCTCGCGCGACTCTTCGGAATTC
>DATJTR010000355.1:0-4244 GCA_035503215.1 Pirellulales bacterium | reverse complement strand
GCGGCGGCAGAAGCGAGCCGACAAGAAGCCCCTGCCCAGCGCCGTCAAGAATCGTTGGCCGAACGGCGTCGACTGGCCGATCGTGGCCTGGATCGTGATCGTTCATGCCGGTGCCCTGGCCGCGCCGTTTTTCTTTACCTGGAAGGCAGTCGGCATCGCCGCCTTTTTGGCCTGGCTGACGGGCAGCATCGGCGTCTGCATGGGTTATCACCGGCAGTTGACGCATGGCAGTTTTTGCACCTATCGCCCGATTCGCCTGCTCTTTGCCTTCATCGGGGGCCTGTCCGGCGAGGGCTCGGCTCTGATGTGGGTGGCCAATCACCGCAAGCACCACATGTTCAGCGACAAGGAGGGGGATCCGCATTCGCCGCGCGACGGCAAATGGTGGAGTCATATCATTTGGTTCATGCCCGCCTTGGAAAAAGGCAGTTTCGAAGAGCATTCGGCTCGGTATGCCCCCGATCTCGTGAAAGATCCGGGAATGCGGTTTTTGCACCTCATGTTTTTGCCGTCCCACCTGGCCATGTCAGCACTGTTGTTTGCTGTCGGCTATTACGGGTGGGATGCCTACACGGGGATTTCGTTCCTGGTGTGGGGAATGTTCGTGCGGCTGATCTACGTGCTGCACGTCACCTGGCTGGTGAATTCGGCCAGCCATATCTGGGGCTACCGCAATTACGAAACCAGCGACGACAGCCGTAATCTGTGGTGGGTGGGTCTGTTGGCCTTCGGCGAAGGCTGGCACAACAATCATCACGCCTACCAGCGGATGGCCCGCCAAGGACACAAGTGGTGGGAATTCGATATCACCTACCTGGCGATCTGCTTGCTGGAAAAGCTGGGCCTGGTCTGGAATGTCGTGCACGAGATCCCTAAAGGGGTGAAGCCGGCTTAGCCCGCTCGGGCGGGCGGTTAGCTGCTTCGCCTGCGATCGGCAGGGTCGTGGCCCACTTTCCACCGGTTTTTCCTTGTGAGTCCCGGCATCGTTCCGCGGCCATGCATGAGCGGGCGATCGACGCGCCGGACCGCCCTCGTTCGTTGAGCCGAAGGGCGGGGTGATTTGCGGTTGCAAACTGCCCGTCGACTGATAAACTGACGGCTTCAAGTTGGTTACAAGTATCTTTGGAAATTGTTTCGGATGGCTCAGGTAGACTGAGCCGCGTTACCCTGCACGGCGAGCGTTAGCGGGCCTGCGGGGGGCGTAGGTAGAGAGAATGGTCCTGGGCGATCGTGCCCCGCATCGGCCGGCGTGCCCGGTGTGAAACGGGACCCCGTACATTTGCCGCCAAGGCGCACCGACGGAAAGACCTGTTCTTGCCTGCTCACGGCCGAGGCATCGCCCGGCGACAAGCGGATGCAACCGACCCCACGGGCGTCCGGAGCGGAAGAATCAGGCCGGACCAAAGACAGGACAACCGAGTAGCGACGGCGGGTTCGAGTAACGAAGAATCCATTCGATTTAGCGGCAGACGATCAGTATGTCTATCACCAAAGAGCGTAAGCAAGGTTTGATCAGTGACTACCAGCGTGGCGAGGGAGATACCGGTTCGCCGGAAATCCAGATCGCCATTCTCACGACCCGGGTCGGCGAGGTCACCGAGCATTTGCGGACGCACAAAAAGGACTACGCCAGCCGGCGCGGTCTGTTGATGATGGTCAGTCGGCGTCGCAGGCTGTTGGACTACCTGAAGCAGGTCGATCCGCAGCGCTATCTCGACATCATTCGACGGCTCGACATCCGCAAGTAATCGTCGGCATCCGCCCAGATGCCGCTGAGCCGGCTTGCCGGCGTCGCCAGCGGTTGTTTGTGAAGCCCCAAAACCGCCCGCGACGTTCTGTGTGGGCGGGTGGCGGGAAGTCCGGTCGGTGGTGGTGCGGGCTCGCGGCCAAATTCTCTCTCCGCCACGCTCTCTGTTTTTGTTTCGCGCTCGGCCTGCTCGGGGTTCCGCGTGCTCACCAGCGACGCCACGGTGGCTTCTTGTTCGCTGGGCATGGCAGTTTGCCGCGTGATCGCCCGAAACACACACACGCTAGGAACGTTGCTTTGAAAGTACACGTCGAGAAAAACATCGGATCCGGTACGCTCCGCATCGAAACCGGAATGTTGGCAAAACAGGCCGCCGGAAGTTGCCTGGTTCAATTCGGAGAGACCATCGTATTGACGGCCGTCGCCTCCGGGCCGCCTCGCCCAGGCTTGGCCGACTTCTTCCCGCTCACGTGCGACTATCGCGAGCGGACGGCCGCCGCCGGCAAATTCCCGGGGGGCTTTTTGAAGCGCGAAGGCCGTCCCACAACCAAGGAAACGCTGACTTCGCGGTTGATGGACCGGCCCATTCGTCCGCTGTTTCCGGATTCGTTTCGCGACGAAGTGCAAATCCAGGCTTTCGTGGTCGCCAGCGACCGGCAAAACGACGGCGACGTGCTGTCGATGATCGGCGCGTCGGCGGCTCTGGGGATTTCGCCCCTCCCCTTTCAAGGTCCGATCGGCTCGGTGCGGCTCGGCCGGATTGACGGCCAGTTCATTCCCTTTCCCACGCAAGATGAGCTGGAGGAGAGCGATCTCGATCTGATCGTGTCCGGCAGTCACGAGTCGGTGCTGATGATCGAGGGCTTTGCCCGCGAGTTCCCCGAGGACGAAATGCTCGAGGCGATTCAAGTCGCTCACGGCTACATCCGGCAGATTTGCGATTTGCAGACGGAGTTGTTCGAGAAGTTGCAGGTCAAAAAGGCCGAATACCCAGCCCCGGCCCCGGATACGCTCTTCGACACGCTCAAATCGCGTTATTTCAGCGAATTCAAAACCGCCAAGCAGACCGTGGGCAAGCACGCCCGCGCCGAAGCCGTGGCGGCACTCAAGCAGCAGGCGATCGCGGCCCTGATTCCCGATCCGGCCGCTCCGGACGCGATTTCGGCGGGCGCCTTCGCTTCCGCCTGGCACCATCTGGAAGAGCGCGTCGTCCGCGATTTGATTCTGGGCGGCACGCGGGCCGACGGACGCGACCACAAATCGCTGCGGGCGATCGATTGCCACGTCGACGTGCTGCCGCGGGTTCACGGCTCGGCCATCTTCCAACGCGGCGAAACGCAAGCACTAATCACCGTTACGCTGGGAACCGGCCGCGACGAGCAGCGAGTCGACGGTTTGATCGACGAGTATTCGAAGAAATTCATGCTCGACTACAATTTCCCCTCTTTCTCGGTGGGCGAAGTCCGTCCGATTCGCGGACCCGGCCGGCGCGAAATCGGTCACGGGGCCCTGGCCGAGCGGAGCGTCAAACCGATGCTTCCCGATCCGGAGGAGTTCCCTTACACGATCCGCGTGATTTCGGACATTCTGGAATCGAACGGTTCCAGCTCGATGGCCAGCGTCTGCGGGGCTACGCTGGGGCTGATGACCGCCGGAGTGCCGATCCACAACCCCGTGGCCGGAATCTCGATCGGCCTGGTCAAGGAGACCAACGACAAGTGGCTGTTGCTGACCGACATCATCGGCGATGAAGATCATTACGGCGACATGGATTTCAAGGTGGCCGGCACGCAAAACGGCGTGACGGGCATCCAGCTCGATCTGAAGATCGCCGGCATCAGCTTCGACATCATCAAGGCCACGCTTGCCCAGGCGCGCGAAGCCCGCATCGAGATTCTGCGGAAGATGCTGACGGCCATTCCGCGGCCGAAGAAGGAAATTTCGATGTATGCTCCGCGGCTGTTGCGCACGCATATCCCGCCCGACAAGATCGGCGCGCTGATCGGCCCCGGCGGCAAGACGATCCGTGGCATCCAGGAGGCTACCGGCGCCGTGATCGAAGTCGAAGACGACGGCACGGTGACCATCGCTTGTGCCGATGGGCAATCGGCCCAGGACGCGCTCGACCGTGTCGAGGCCCTCACGGCTGCCGTGCAGATCGGTCGCATCTATCGTGGCCGGGTGACCAGCGTCAAGGATTTTGGAGCCTTTGTCGAAATCCTGCCGGGCAAGGACGGCTTGTGCCACATCAGCGAACTTTCCGACGAATACGTCAACAGCGTGGCCGACGTCTGCAAGGTCGGTGACGAATTGCAGGTGAAGGTGATCGCCGTCGACGAACAAGACCGGGTGAAGCTGAGCCGCAAGCAGGCACTCCGCGAACAAAAGGAAAAGGCCCAGCAGGCGCCCGCTCCCACCGCTTGACGCCCGAGGCGCCAGCTGGCGTTTGGCCGAGAGAATCCGCCCTTTTTTCTTCGCCCGGTGGCGCGCTACAGCG
>DATJTR010000354.1:0-4442 GCA_035503215.1 Pirellulales bacterium | reverse complement strand
GTCACCAACAGCACCTGGTTGATGCCGGAGATCAACAGGAAGGAAACGATGTATGCACTGCCCCAGCCGAACTCGGCGAGCATGTCCTTGTACGAGACCCCGGCCGCCACGCGCTCCTGCACCGGAAACTTTTGTCCGAAGAGCACGATGCCGTAAAGGATCGTCGGCAGCAGCACGACCGCCATCTGCCAGCGCCAAATGGCCGATTCGCCGCCGGTGCCGATGAAGCCGATGCCGATGGCCAGCAGTCCGCCCAACACCAGTCCGCCCGGCCAGCCGGCGTGCAGAATGTTGAGCCAGTGAGTCTTGTTCTTATCAAAGATCGTGGCCACGACCGGATTGATCACGGCTTCCACGGTGCCGTTGCCGAGGCCGAACAGAAACGTGCCCCAGTAGAGCATTTGGAAGCTGTCGGCAAAGATGACCATCAGAGCCGAGATGAGGTGGGCCAGGAAACCGAACACCATCGCCCGGCCGTAGCCGATTTTGTCGATCACCAGGCTGAGCAGGATGATCGAGATGGCGAAGGCGCCGTTGGCTCCGCTGATGTGGCCGAGCTGTTCGTTGCTGAGGTTGAACTGCGTGCGCCAATCTTCCATGATCGCGCCGCGGATCGAAAAGGCGAAGGCGGTGGCGATCAGCGAGAAAAAACAGCCCAAGAACAAACGCTTCTGATTCATGGCAAATCTCCGCCGGCGCCGTAGCTGACTGGGACCAAAAGAAAGAAAGAGAAGGAAGGACCGCAGGAAGGTGCAGTGAGTATACTCACGCGGTGCTGGCAGTAAAACTAGGCAGCCGTGCGGTTTTGGATAAAGCCGGCCACTTGGCTCCATGCAGTCGTTAAGACCGCCCATCCTTAACTCGCCCGCGCGGGCGCAATTGCCTGCTCCTGCCCAGCTTACCTTGACCCGCTCGCGCTCCCGGTCGTACCATTCCCCCCGTGCGCGCTCGCGGTAATCAAGGAGGATTGCGCGCGCACCCGAGGACGGCCAAGGTGGCCCGACACGAACCCTCGCTCTATTTGCGCGTGGGAGCGTGAGCGGTTTCCGTTTGCCGGGGCGGTCCGGGAGGGCGCGCAGCCAAAGAGCGCACCCGAGCGATCGTGCGCGCCGAAAACAGTTAGGGTAAACGCGAAGGAACGCAGCCATTACCCGCGGACTGGTCAATACTTGCTGGTTCTTCTTCAAGTGGGGGCTCGTGCTCGCGCTGGTGGGCGGCGTGGCCACGGTCCCCTTCTTGTTGTATCACCGCGTCGACGAGGAGATCCGCGCGCGTTTCGAGAGCAAGCTGGCCGAGCACTATCCGAATTTGATCATCCGCGTGCGCTACGCCCAACTCGTGGCGGGCGAAGGAATTGAAGTCCGCGGCCTGTCGATTAGCGAGCGCAGCGCCGAAGGCCCACAGCCCGAGCTGGCCTACTTCGACGAGATCTTCTTCACCTGCCAGACGACGGTGCAGGAACTGCTCAGCGGCGACCCGCTGGTCACCCACGTGCTGGTGCGGCGGCCGGTGCTGCGGATGACGCGGCGGCCCGACGGCAGTTGGAGCGCCGCCAAGCTGCTGCCGCTACCCAAGCATGCGCACGTGCATCCGGAGATGAAGATCGAAAACGGGACGATCGAAGTTTTCGATCCGCTCAAGAACCCCTCGACCACGCTCAGCTTGCGCGACATTCATCTGACGCTCAAGCCGCTGGCGCCGCGCGACGCGTCGGACGTCGAGCCGATGAGCGTCGAAGGCTATCTGGCGGCCGATCAAATCCAGCGAGTGGAAGTCAGCGGCAAGCTCGATCGGCGCGCCCCGCAATGGTCGCTGGCCGGCACGATCGACGGGCTGCAAATCTCCCCCGAGCTGCGTCTGGCCCTGCCGGGCGAATTCGCGCGGCAGCTGGAAGTGCTGGGCTCGCTGCGCTGCGAGGCGAAGCTCGACTTCCGCGTAAACCATCAGCCAGCCCGCACGCCGGCCACGATGTTTGCTGCCCGGGCCGACGTGGCGCGGGGGCGGACCGACGACGCCCGGCTCCCTTTTTCGCTTTCGGACGTGCAAGCCCATGTCGAAATGAACAACGACGGCTTCGAGCTGTCGAACGCATCGGCCCGCAACGGGCAGACCACGCTCGAGGTGCTGCGTTGCCGCGGCGGCTACGCGCGCAATCATCCCCTGTACCTGGAAGTGGTCGGCAAGCGGATTTCGCTCGACCACAACCTGGTGCGCGTGCTGCCCGAGTCGCTCAGGAAGCAGTGGTACAAGTACCTGCCCGAGGGAGAGATCGACGTCGACCTGCTGCGGATGGCTTACGACGGCCAGCGCTGGACCCCCGACGTTTCGATCAACTGCCTGAACGTGTCGTTCCTGTGCGACAAGTTTCCCTATCGGCTCGATCGGGCGACCGGCCACCTGCGGTTCAACGATCAGAAGCTGACGGCCGAACTGACGGCCTATTCCGGCGCGCGGCCGATCCGGCTGAACGCCGACGTGGCCCATCCCGGCCCGAATTTCACCGGCTGGATCGAAGCCCGGGGAGACAACATCCCGCTGGACGAAAAACTGCTGGCGGCGCTGAACGACATCAACCGGCCGGTGCTGCGGTCGCTCAATCCGCAAGGCTCGTTCAATTTCTTCATGCGCTCGTGGCGCGATGATCCCACGCGGCCCGAACTGCACCAGCACTTGCGGGTGAGCGTGAACCGCTGCGCCATCAACTACGAGCATTTCCCCTATCCGCTCAGCAACATCTGCGGCACGCTGGAAATGACCGACGGCCAGTGGACCGTGGGCCATAGCGACAGCGGCGGACAGGAGCTGCGCGGCACGAACGACACCGGCTTCGTCACCTGCAACGGCAGCTTTGGGCCGGCGGCCGGCGGTAAGCGGCTGCACCTGGTGTTCACCGGCGAGAATGTGCCCTTGGAAGAAGAACTGCGCGATGCGCTGCCGCCGAACATGGGCCGGCTGTGGAACTCGCTCAAACCGCGCGGCGCCGCCGACCTGAACGTCGAACTGACCTATGAAAGCCAGACACGGCGGATGAACGTGCGGCTGCGGGCCAAGCCGCGCGCGGAAATCAGCTCGATCGAGCCGATCCACTTTCCCTACCGCTTGGAGAAATTCAGCGGCACCATTCATTACGAAGACGGCAAGACGCGGCTGGAAAACGTCACCGCCCGGCACGGCCAGACCGCCATCTCGACCGAAGGGACTTGCGACATCGCCCCCGACGGCGCGTTTCGACTGCACCTGGTCAACCTGGCCATCGACCGGTTTCTGGCCGATCACGAGCTGGTGGGCGCGTTGCCGGAGGGACTGCGACGGATCGTGGCCGAGCTCAGGCCGTCGGGGCAGATCAACATGCACGGCAACGTCGAGTTCTCGAAAGGGGCCGCGGCCGACGCGCCGCTGAAAACCAAGTGGGACGGATCGATCATCGCCCACCAGGCCGCCCTCGACACCGGCTGCAAACTGGAAAACGTTTTTGGCCGACTCGACATGGCCGGCGGCTTCGACGGCCAGCAATTCCATTCGCGCGGCGAACTCGACCTGGACAGCGCCACGTTCAAGAATTTCAGCTTCAACGAGATCAAAGGCCCGCTGTGGGTGGACAATCATTCGATCCTGCTGGGCATCGCCGCCGACACGCGGGCCGGCAACCCGAAACCCCGCCGGCTGGAAGCCAAAATCTTTGGCGGCCAGGTGCAAACCGATTTGCAAGTGGCCTTGGGTTCGCTGCCGCAGTACGACTTGCGGGCCACGCTGGACGGCGCCGACCTGGGACAGTTCGCCATGGAATACGTCGGCGGCAAACAAAAACTCAACGGCAAGGTGGTGGCCTCGGTGGCCCTGACCGGCAGCCCGAGAAATCGCGACACGCTGAAAGGGGCCGGCAGCATCCGGCTCTCCGAGGCCGACATCTACGAGCTGCCGATCATGGTTTCGCTGCTCAAGATTCTCAGCGGCCGCGTGCCCGACACGAGCGCGTTCACCAAGAGCAACGTCGATTTCCACATTCAAGGCGAGCACGTGCTGCTCGATCAGGTCACGCTATCGGGAGACGCGGTCAGCCTGTACGGCCAGGGTCAGTTGAATTTCGACCGGCAGATCAACCTGACGTTCCACTCGCTCGGCGGCAGCGACGACTATCGGCCGGTGATGATCCGCAAACTGCTGGGCGGGGCGAGCCAGCAGCTCATGCAGATTCACGTCGAAGGGACCCTCGATCACCCGGTGATGCGCAGCGAAGCCTTCCCGATGGTGAACCAGGCGCTGCATCAATGGCAGCAAGAGCGACAGCGGGCGCTCGAATCGGCCAACAACCCAGCCCCTCCCCTGCCCCCCGCCACCGTTCCGCAAGTCGGCAGCCGGCCTACGGCGAACCCAGCGCCGCAGTAGGGCGGGATTGCGCCACTCCCGTCCTCGTTCTATCCCCCGGCGATTTACAGGACACC
>DATJTR010000353.1:0-4404 GCA_035503215.1 Pirellulales bacterium | reverse complement strand
CATGATCCCCTTCCGATTTCAGCCATTCGCCGATTTGCACTTCGGTGATCGATTCGCCGACGGCCGCCGTCTCACCGTTGCGCTTCAGCAGTTTGGCGATCCGGCCGCTGACCGGGGCCGGCAACTCGACCGTGGCCTTGTCGGTTTCGATTTCGACGAGGTTCTCGTCTTTCTCGGCATGATCCCCTTCCGATTTCAGCCATTCGCCGATCTGTACCTCGGTGATCGACTCGCCGACGACGGGGACTTTCAATTCGATGGACATGTTCGCGCTCGTTTGTGCCTGACGCTTATTTCACAGTTTGCCGACCCAGTGCCAATCCAGCGGCTGCGAGCCGCGGAAATGCGGTCAGCGACCGCCATTCGCCGACCGGCGCCCGCCACATGGGGGCACTAGCGGCTATTTGTAGTGCTTGCGGCAAAAGTGTGCAAATGTCGACCTTTGCGCATCGGCCGGCAGGAATCGCTAAATGCAGCCAAAGGCCTGCATCAGCAGTTCTTTTTGTTCCATCTTGTGGCTGCTGGCCGAACCGGTCGCCGGACTGGAGCTGGCCCGGCGGTAAATGCCGGCAAACGGCAACCGATCGAAAAGTTCGTAGCGGAAGCGGGCCAGCAAGAACCGCCAGGCTCCCATGTTCTCGGGCTCTTCCTGCACCCAATATACCGGCGTGCCGTCTTTGTACGGTGCGAGAGCGGCGGTCAATTCTTGCATGGGGAGCGGATAGAGTTGTTCCATCCGCACGATTGCCACGTCGCGGCGGCCCAAGTCTTGCCGCTCTTTATCCAGTTCGTAGTAAATCTTGCCGGAGCAGAGCAGCACGCCTTCGACGTCCTTCCGTGCCGGATCGGCGTCAGGAATCACCCGTTGGAACTTGCCGGTCGTGAATTCCTCGCGCGGCGAAACCGCCTTCGGATGCCGCAGCAGACTCTTGGGGGTCATGACCACGAGCGGCTTTCGCCAGGGCCGCAAGACTTGCCGTCGCAGGCAGTGGAAGTATTGTGCCGGCGTCGTCGGCACGACCACTTGGATGTTGTGGTCGGCCGTCAACGTCAAGAAGCGCTCCAGCCGGGCGCTTGAGTGTTCCGGGCCCATTCCCTCGAAACCGTGCGGCAACAGCAGCACCACGCCGCTCAAGCGTTGCCACTTGGTCTCGGCGCTGCAAATGAACTGATCGATGATCACCTGCGCCGCGTTGACGAAGTCGCCGAACTGAGCTTCCCACAGGACCAAGCCGTTGGGGCAATCGAGGCTATAGCCATAGTCGAAGCCCAACACGCCGGCTTCCGAGAGCGGGCTGTTCCAGATGTCGACCGGTGCCTGATCTTCCGCCAGGTGCTGCAGCGTGGCGTAGCGCTCGCCCGTGACGTAATCGTGCAGCACGGCGTGGCGCTGGCTGAATGTACCGCGGGTTGAATCCTGGCCGCTCAGCCGGATCCGATGTCCTTCAGTGGCCAGGCTGGCGAAGGCCAATGCTTCGCCGGTGGACCAATCGAGCGACCGCTTGCCATGGGCCATTTCGCGGCGGCCTTCCAGCACTTTTTCGATTTTGGGATGCGGATGAAACTCGGTCGGCACCCGGGCGGTGGATTCCAGGAGCTTCTCAGTCCGATCGAGGCCGATGCCGGTGTCGGGATCGGGAACGTGATTGACGTCTTCCCGCCCGCCCACGTATCCCTTCCACACTCCGGTGAAGGTTTGCGAGCGGAAGACGTAGTCGTTGCTTTTGGCGACCGACAGCTCGCGCTCCAATTCGGCGGTTCGTTCGGCGACGATCCGCTCACCCTCTTCGCGCGTGACGCCGCCCAGATTGACGAGATGCGAGAGGTAGTTCTCGCGGACGCTCTTGCGCTTTTCGATCGCCCGGTATAGCAGTGGATGCGTGAATGCCGGCTCGTCGCTTTCGTTATGGCCGCGACGGCGGTAGCAGTACATGTCGATGACGACGTCGCGCTTGAATTCGCGGCGAAAATCCATCGCCAGTCGCACCACCTGAGCCACGGCTTCCGGATCCTCGCCGTTGACGTGGAAGATGGGGATTTGCAGCATCTTGGCGATGTCGGTCGCGTAAATCGTCGAACGGGCCTCCGACGGCGAGGTGATGAAGCCAATCTGGTTGTTGATCACCACGTGCAGCGTGCCACCGGTGGCGTAGCCGGGCAATTGGCTGAGATTGAACGTCTCTTGCACGACCCCCTCGCCGGCGATTGCGGCGTCGCCATGGATCAGGATGGCGACGGTCTGCTGCCGCTTGGTGTCGTCGGTCCGGTCTTGCTTCGAGCGGACGCGGCCCAGCACCACCGGATTGACGAATTCCAAATGGCTGGGGTTGAAGCAGAGGGTGACATGAACTTTCTGGCCGGCGTCGGTCATCCAATCCGAGCTGTAACCCAAGTGGTATTTCACGTCGCCGCGGCCGAGATGCAGCTTGGGATCGATGTCGGAAAATTCGCGGAAGATTTCTTGGGCGCTTTTGTTCATCACGTTCGCCAGCACGTTAAGCCGGCCGCGGTGCGCCATGCCCAGTACGATTTCGCGAATCCCCTGCTCGCCCGCCTTTTCGATTGTCAGATCCAAGAGCGGAATCAGGCTTTCGGCCCCTTCCAACGAGAAGCTCTTACTTCCCAGGAACCGTTTTTGGATGAATTCCTCGAAGATCACGGCGTTGGTCAATCGCCGTAAGATGCGCAGCTGTTCTTGCCGGGCGAGCGGCAAGCGGTTTTCGGTCCCCTCCATGCGGTCTTGCAGCCACTGCCGCACGCTTAGATCGTCCATGTGCATGAACTGCACGCCGATCGAACGGCAATAGGTATTGCGCAGCCGGGCCAGAATCCGGCGCAAGGTGAGCACGTCCGGACCACGAATCGTATCGGTCGAAAACGGCCGATCCATGTCGGCTTCGGTGAAGCCGTAATACTCGGGATCGAGCTCCGGTTGACTCTGCCGCGGCATGCCCAGCGGGTCGAGGTTCGCCAACATGTGGCCACGGACCCGATACGCCCGCACCAACTGGTCGAGCCGGTCCTGCAACAACGCCGTCTCGAACTCCCGTGGGCGCTCGTCGGCCGCGGCCGAGCGACGGCCCGGCGGATTGAACAAACTCGAGGGCCGGAAGGAAGGGCCCGGCTGCGGAATGGCGCCGCCGTGCGAGCCGTTGGTCAACTGTTTGAAATAGCGGCGCCAGTCGGCGGATACGCTTGCGGGATCGGCCAGATAATCGGCGTACAGAGACTCGATAAAGCCGAGGCTTAGGCTATTGGGCGACGGCTCCGCTTCTTTCTTCGGACTCTTGGCAAGGTTTAACATCACCGCTCTCAGGGACTAAGACCGCTTTGAACGCGCGAGGCAAGAACAGAGGCCTGGCCACTCTGGCCGTGCCCGACGGCAAATACGCCGGTCGGCTCGGCAAAGTTCGCGGGGACAAAGAGAAATAGCATCACGCAGTTGGCAGGAGGATTCGCGGGGCGGCCCGCCGACGCACGCCTTCCATCAGAGTGCGTCGGCCCTTGGAATTTCATTCCCAAATTGCCGGACCCGAATCGCCCCTCTATGAGGAATCGACCCTCGGCATGGTCCGTCATTCGGCCGCTTTTCGAGCCGGTACAAGAACGGAAAAACCGGCAAAATCGCCCCGGCTTAACCGCTACCAGCCCTGCTATGAGCCTAGCGGAATGGACCGATTTTTCCAAATGCAAATCCTGGGCGGAAAAGACCCCCCGAAACCCCCCGCCCGGCCTGGCCACAGGCGGGTTGTCGAGAGCCAAATCGTTTGGGCGAACCGGGAAGCGGCGGGCGACGCTTCGCGAAAGCGCGACAGTCGCCCCGGCGAGCCGGTCAGAGGGCCGGCGTTCGGCTCATGGCGACTCTTTGAGACGAATCCGGCGATATTCCATTTGGCCCCGGTCGGCCTCAAGCCCGATCGGGCCGCTCGGCGGTAGCTTGGCGTCGAATTTCAACGGTTCGCCGTTACAGGTCGCCGTGGCGGTGTCTCCCTTCACGATGACTTCGATCTGGTTCCAATCCTGCGGCTTGTAGTTCTTCAATTCGGTGTATGGCCCGGCCACGAGGTAGTCGCGGCATTGAAGCTGTGGAGCCCGTACGAAAATGCCGCTGTCGGCGTTGACGCCGGCGCGGAATTCGAGCCGCAGCACGAAATTATGCGGAAACTCGCGGACGGTCCGCAGTTGGGCCAGTCCCTTGCCAGGGTTGACGACAATCCATCCATCCCGGGCCGTGTAGCGACCGTCGCTGGCCTCGGTTTTGCCGTCGAATGCCGGGCCGTCATAATGCCAACCGGTCAGGTCCTTGCCATTGAACAGGGGTTCGAAGCCCGGTTCCAACTCGAAGAGGCTCTCGGTCTGGAACGGCGAAGCGGGCAATCCGGCAGCGTTATAGAGATTGACGTC
>DATJTR010000352.1:0-2424 GCA_035503215.1 Pirellulales bacterium | reverse complement strand
ATGGAGGGGGTGTCGGTGGTCGGGGTGAATCCGAATGACGACGATTCACCCGCCGACGTCGAACGCTTCCGCCGCCAATACCACGTCGAGTTCCCAATCGTGAAAGACGTGGGGCACCGGCTGACCGATCATTTCGGCGCCACGCGGCAACTCGAGATCTTTCTGATCGACGCCGACCGGCATGTCCGCTACCACGGCCGCGTCGACGATCAATACACTCCCGGCAATCATCGGCCCGCTCCGCTGCGCAGCGATCTCTTGGAAGCGATCGCCGACCTGTCGGCCGGCCGGCCCGTTGCGGTGGCCGAAACACCGTTTGCCGGCTGTTCGATTCAGCGCTCGCATGCGCCCACGGCCGCCGGCGTCACCTATCGCCAGGTAGCCGGCGTCTTCGAGCGTCATTGCGTCGAGTGCCATCGCCCCGGCCAGGTCGGTCCGTTCTCACTGACGAATTATCAGGACGCCGCCGCCTGGTCATCGACCATCCGCGAGCGCGTGGCCGACGGCACGATGCCCCCCTGGCATGCCGATCCGGGCATCGGCCACTTTGCCAACGATCGCCGCCTGTCCGACGAAGAAAAGCGGCTGCTCTTGGCCTGGGTCGATTCGGGCGCGGCCGAAGGTGAGCCGCTGTCGCCGCGGCCCGAGCGAGAAGCGGTGGCCCGCTGGGGAATCGGCGAGCCCGACAAGATCGTCACCATGCCCCGGCCGTTTGCGGTTCCGGCCACGGGCATCGTCGACTACGTCACGCTGGACATCGATCTGGGCCTGACCGAAGACCGCTGGGTCAGCGCCACCGAGATTCTGCCTGGCAACCGCACGCTGCTGCACCACGCCCAGGCGGTCATCGGTCCGCCAGGCAAGGCCAAGGAGATCGCGGCCGGGCAAGGCGAGTTCTGGCACTTTGCCGACTTCGCTCCCGGTTTGGCTCCCTCCGTGCTGCCCGAAGGGCTCGCCCGCCTGGCCCCGGCCGGCTGGCATTTGTATCTGACGATGCATTACGTGACGACCGGCCTGGCAGCCAGCGATCAAACGTCGATCGGCATGAAATTCACCGATCGGCCGTCGATCGCGGTCTACACGCACAACATCCTCACCGACCAGTTCAGCATTCCGCCGCACGAGCCGGCCCTGCGCGTCGAGCAAAGCTGGACCGTGCCCAGCGACATTCTCGTCTTGGCCTTCTTCCCGCACATGCACCTGCGCGGCAAGTCGTTCCGCTACGAGGCGATTTATCCCGACGGCCGCCGCGAGCCGCTGCTCTCGGTTCCGCGTTACGACTTCATGTGGCAGCACCGCTACGTGCTGGCCGAGCCGAAAACGGTGCCCGCCGGCACGGTGATTCGGGCCGTTGCGGTCTACGACAATTCGGCCGCGAACCCGGCCAATCCCGATCCTTCGGCCACGGTACACTACGGCCAGCAGAGCAGCGACGAAATGTTCAACGGCTACGTCGATTTCGCGATCGTCAGTTCGCCACCGCCGCCGCCGCTCCAATTGTTGGCAGTCGCCGTATGCGGCATCTGGCTCGTCGACCGCCGCTGGCGGCGAAAACGCGATCGCTCGCCGGTTGCCGAGGCGTAACGAACTGTCGGCTCGAGCGTCTTAAACCGCCGCGCCCAGGCTGGCCCGCAGCGATTCCAACTGGCCGGCCGAGCCGAGCTTTTGATTCTTGCCCGTGATGTATTCCGCATACGCGGCCATGAACGGCTTGCCCGGCGTGCGGGGATCGAAATCGTCGGGCTTGTCGCGGAACGTTTCGCGATAGATGCCGCACCACACCAGCCGGCCGTCGGTGTCGATGTTCACCTTCGTCACGCCCAGCTTGGCCGCCGGCAGATATTGATCTTCCGACACGCCGCTGGCCGCGCCCAGCTTGCCGCCAGCCTTGTTGATCCGCTCGACCCAATTCTTGGGCACGCTGCTCGAGCCGTGCATCACCATCGGAAAGCCGGGCAGCACTTTTTGGATCGCTTCGATGCGGTCGAAGTGCAATCCCTGCGAGCCCGAGAACTTGTAGGCGCCATGCGAGGTGCCGATGGCCACGGCCAGCGAATCGCAGCCGCTGCGCTCGACGAACTCGACGGCCTGATCGGGATCGGTCAAACAGGCGTGATCGGCCGACACGCTGATGTCTTCCTCGACGCCCCCGAGCATGCCCAGCTCGGCCTCGACCGAAATGCCCTTGTCGTGCGCCCGCTCGACCACGCGACGCGTCGTTTCGATGTTCTTGTCGAATGGATCGTGCGAGGCGTCGATCATCACCGACGAATAAAAGCCGCTGTCGATGCAGTCGCAGCAGACTTCCTCGGTGCCGTGATCCAGGTGTACGGCAAAGATCGCGTCGGGAAACACCTCTTCGGCGGCCCGGATCATCGCTTCCAGAAACCGCTTGTCGGTAAACCCGCGGGCCCCGCGCGAAAG
>DATJTR010000351.1:0-2687 GCA_035503215.1 Pirellulales bacterium | reverse complement strand
GCGATCCGTTCACGCTCGCCGGCACTTCCTTCATCATACCCGAGGCAGGGCCTGGGAATCGCCTGGGGTTTTGCGCCGGCGCGGCCCTCCACGTGAGCACCGCTTCCATTGACACTATCGGGCGATTTGCGGATCATTCGCCCCCTACTTGGGCAGGTGACCAGACGCATTCGACTTTGAGGAAAGAGGACGCCGTCATGTTGGGCCGTCACTTGCCGTGGATCGCCACTGTGTCCGCGCTGCTCGCTCTGGGAGGCGGTTGCTACACCCCCTATCGCTCGCAATCCGGCGCGCTGGCCGGCGGCTTGGGCGGAGCGGGCGTCGGAGCCCTGGTTGGAAGCGCGGTGCATCATCCGGTTGCCGGCGCGCTGGTCGGTGCCGGCGTGGGTGCGGCGAGCGGCGCCGCCATCGGCGGTGCAATCGACCAATCGGAAGCCAATAATCGGGCGCTAATCGAGTCGCGGCTGGGGCGTCCGGTGCCGGGAGCGGTGACCGTGGGAGACGTGATCAACATGTCGCAGGCCGGCGTGCCGGAGAATGTGATCATCACGCACGTTCAAACGCACGGAGTGGCGGTGCCGGTACAGCCTAACGACTTGATCATGATGCAGAAAACCGGGGTCAGCCCGCGCGTCGTGCAGTCGATGCAGGTGCCGGTGGTGCCGATGGCCCAGCCGGTCGTCGTGGCCCCCGCGGCCGGACCCGTGGTGGTCGCTCCTCCGCCGCCAGCATACATGCCGGTCAACGCGTTCTAAAAACGCACTCCGCCTGGCAACACGCCCCGCGATGGCGATCGCGGCGAGCAAGTCGCCCGCGCCCCGCTAAACCTGGAACACGCCCAGGCGGAATGGCTCGGGCTCGGCGTGCCGGGTGACGATTTCCAGCGACTGGATCAGGGTCGCGCGGGTGTCGATCGGGTCAAGGATCGCATCGACCCAGCCCCGGGCCGCCCCGTAACGAACGTCGGTTTGCCGCTGGTAGTCGCCACGGATTTGATCCTTGAGGTTGGCGAGTTCCTCGGCATCGACCGCTGAGCCGCTGCGCTCCAGGCTTTTTACCGTGATTTCCAGCAGCGTGGAAGTGGCCTGATCGGCCCCCATGACGGCGCAGCGGGCGTTCGGCCAGGCGAAGATCAATCGCGGGTCGAACGCCTTGCCGCAGAGGGCGTAGTTGCCGGCGCCGAACGAGCCGCCGATGATGACGGTGAGTTTCGGCACGCGACTGTTGCTGATGGCGTTGACCAGCTTGGCGCCGGCTTTGATGATGCCCGCCCGCTCGCTGTCGCGGCCGACCATGAAGCCGTTCACGTCCTGCAGAAAGACGATCGGCAGCCAATCCTGGTTGCAGTTCATCACGAAGCGGGCCGCCTTTTCGGCGCTGTCGACGTACATCACGCCGCCGAATTCCAGCGGTCCTTCGGCCGGCCGCACCCGATGATGCTGGTTGGCCACGATGCCCACCGCGAAACCACCCAGCCGCGCCGTGCCGCAGACGATCGATTGGCCGTATTCGGCCTTATATTCGTCGAAGCTGCCGGCATCGACGATCGCCGCCAAGAGGTCGCGCACTTCGTAATCGGCCCGAGCGTCGGGGTTGACGAGCCGATAGAGATCGTGGGCCGGCCGGGCCGGTTCGGCCGAGGCGACACGCTGAAACACGCGCGCCGGCTCGGGCGGATCGGGGGGGACCAGAGCAGCCAACCGCCGCACCCGTTCGAGGCAGGCCTCGTCGGTCGGATCGCGGTAATCGATCGTGCCGCTGACTTGGGCGTGCATCATCGCGCCCCCGAGATCTTCGCTCGACACCTCCTGGCCAATGGCGCTTTTCACCAGGGCCGGGCCGGCAAGGTACAGTCCCGAACCGTCGGTCATCAGCAGTTTGTCGCACAGCACGGGCAGGTATCCGCCGCCGGCGACACAGTTGCCCATGATGGCCGCGATCTGGCCGATGCCCGCTGCCGAGATGACGGCGTTGTTGCGGAAGATGCGGCCAAAATCGTCTTCGTCGGGAAAGACGTCTTCCTGCAGGGGCAGGAAGATGCCGGCCGAATCGACCAGGTAGATGAGCGGCAAGCGGTTCTGCATGGCGATCCGCTGGGCACGCAGCACCTTCTTGGCGGTGGCCGGAAAAAACGCGCCGGCTTTGACCGTGGCGTCGTTGGCGATGAGCATGTGGCGGCGGCCGGCTACCAGCCCCATGCCGCACACCACGCCGGCCGAGGGTGCCCCGCCCCACTCGGCATACATCTCCCAGGCCTGCCACAGCCCAATCTCCAGCCAGAAGCTGCCCGGATCGAGCGTGAGGGCGATCCGCTCGCGGGCGGTGAGGCGGTGCCGAGCGTGTTGACGCTCGACGGCCGTGGAGCCGCCCCCCTGGCGGACGATTTCAGCGTCGGTTGCCAGGCGTTTTGCGAGACTTTCTAAAGAGGAGTTCTGCGGAGCCATCGTTGTTCGCCAGGAGGTCTTTTTGCCACGGGGGGTGTCGATTTTTCATACGAGCGCGGGTTGTGGCTCGGGAAGCGCCCAATCTTAGCCGGAGCGGCAGCGGCTCGACATGCCGAAACGCCGCGACCGGTGTTTCATGGAATGGGTCGGCGCGGCCTGCCCCTGCGGCAGGGGCGAAATCAGCGACGGATGGTTTGCGGCAATGGCTCGGTGGGGGTGGGGTGGCCGGCGCGATGGCTGGCG
>DATJTR010000350.1:0-2591 GCA_035503215.1 Pirellulales bacterium | reverse complement strand
GCAGAACGGATACGCCGAAAGCTTTCACAGCCGCTTGCGCAGCGAACTGCTCGATGCCGAGGTGTTCGAGGGCGTCAAAGCCGCGCAGGCGTTGGCTGCCCAGTGGCGGAGCGACTACAACCACCATCGACCCCACAGCAGGTTGGGCTACCAGACCCCGGCACAGTTCGCCGCCGCGTGTGCTGCTTCCACTCCGGCTGCGCCTGCGCTTCAGCAGCACACGCGAACGGAGGAAAAGGCAAACACCCAGTTACCCGGGCCGCCGGTGCGACCGACAACGCGGCGTGTTGAATGTCGGGACCTGGTCTGCGCATACAAATGATCCGTCGGATGTGTTCAGTGCTAGTCGCTCAGACCCTTGCCGGCGAGAATTTGGGGCAGGCATTTGGCCACGCGCGAGGCACGCGTCGCCGATTGCTTGGCGCCGGAAAAAAACAACAAGTAGGCGCGCTGCCGGCCGGGAGTCAAAGCGGCGAAGGCGGTTTTGAGGGCCCGATTCCCTTTGAGCTGGCTCTCGAACTCGGCGGGCATGGCGAGGTCGGCCGTCTTGCGCTTGGGGACTTTCAAGCCTGATTTTTCCACGTCGATGGCGGCGCGAATGTAGGCCGTGAGCGTGATTTTCAACTTGGCGATTTGTTGCGGGCTGGTGAAGCGAATCTGCCGCGAGGCCTGCGTGTTCTCGCCAGGTTTGACCAACAGACTTTTGGGATCCGCGAGCAAGGCCCCTTTGAAAAACAACAGCGCACAATATTCCTTGAATCCTTGGATCAGCACGATGTTATTGCCGTTGAGCGCGTAGCAAGGCTTGCCCCACTTCAGGTCCTCGTCCAGCCGGCAATCGAGCGCGATCTTTCTGAGGAGTTTGAATTCGGCCTGCCACTGCTTGGCCTTGCGGAAAAACCCGTCGACTTGGGGATTCATGAAACTTCGTGCCTTTGATTCGGGGGAGTGGATTCGCTGTAGCGGCGGCCGACGGTCGCTGGTCCCCGGGATTGTAGCCCGGGCCGGAGGGAAAACGCGAATAATCAGGCCGTTTTGCGCTGCGGAATCGCGGCGCGCAGAGGCCAAGGATTGCTGCCACCGGCCGCCCGGCGACCTATACTGTTAGCAGGACACAGCCATCGCACGGACGCTGTTTGCGAAACCGTTCGTGTGAGGCCTGCCATGTTCGTGAATCGCCGCCGCGTGATGTTTTGGATGGGGTTCGGCCTGTTCAGCCTGGCCGAGCGGCTGCGAGCCGATGTGATCGACGACCTGGCCGCCAAGGCCATGGACGCGGTGGGCCCTTCCGATCCCGCTCCTCCTGCCCAGCCGATTCACTGGCGGGCCGCCGAGAACAACACCTGGCGCTGGTTCGAGCAAGAAAAACTCGTCGATGGCAAATGGCAGGTGTCGGGCATCACGACGCCGGTCCACAAGACGACCGGCGAGGCGTTCACGGGGCACACCGGCTATCTCGATCCGCTGACGGTGCCGGTCTCGGTGCGCGGCGAGGACGACGCCGACGAAACGGCGGAGACGGTCGCCGATCACGATTTCACGCATCACGGGGCCAGTCCCGCGCGGCGGGGTCGCCACGGCCGGCCGCCCAGCCGATGGCTGCGCAGCCTGCACGCCGACGAACTGCGGATTTGGCTCAAGACGATCGACCCACCCCAGGCGGGAGTCGAGGGGATGACGTTCCTCTTGCATTTGACGCGCGACCACTCGTTCGACGAGCCGAACGTCCGATCGCTCACGATCGACGAGCAAGCCAAGCTGCACGCCGCCGCGCATTTTGGGTATTGACCTTCGTCAATCGGCAGGACGAGCGAAGGGTGGCACGCTCTGAGGTCCTCCGAAGGGTGTGCTGAAAGCCGACAGTCAGTCGATCGCCTCTCGCATTTGCGCCGGCCAGATCGAGGCCTATCTTGCTCGGCACCTGAATCGTCGATCCGAAGGCAGGGAAAGAAACGGGTCGAAGAGCGGCGCCTTCGCTTCCACAAGCCGGGACGCCATGAAATCTGTTCACACCGTCGATGGGGGATGGAACGAACGGCCCCGCAGCCACGCCCTTCGGAGTACCTCAGGGCGTGCCACCCGAGGCACCGTGGCGTGCCACGCTAATCCGCAGAGCGTGCCACACCTGCCTTGGCCGCTTTACATGTTGATCTCGAAACCTTGGCGGTTTTCGCGTGCCAGGAACGAGTTGGCCTGCGGGTCGCCGACGATTTCGCGCTTCGCGGGGTCCCAATTCAGTGCGCGGCCCAACCGCATGGCGATGTTCGAGAGATGGCAAATCTCCAGCATCCGGTTGTGCGACCAGACGTCGGAGATCGGCTGCTTGCGGGCTTTCATCCCCTCGATGAAGTTGGCCGTGTGGTTGGCGCTGACCGGGCCGCCATAAATCTTTTCGATCGTTCCCGCGGGCAGCGGCTTCGTCTCCATCTCTTCCACCGGTTTGCCGGTGAGCTTGCCGCGGTTGACGAAGAACCGGCCCTCCGTCCCCTCGAACAGAATGCCGTTGTCTCCTTCGCTGGTGATGACCAACTCGACGCCGCCGGGCATGTCGGCGTGGATTTTGAATTGCGTCGCCACGTTGTACCGATCGT
>DATJTR010000349.1:0-2355 GCA_035503215.1 Pirellulales bacterium | reverse complement strand
CCGCAGCGGGCCGTGGCCCGAGACGTAGGCCAGGCCGCCCACGGTGAGCACCGGTTGGTAAACGCCAGCCGGTTTCGGGGCCGGCGGCAACTCGAGTTTCAGTTCGGCGATGCGTGCATCGGCTCCCATCGGATCGTTTTCTCCTGGTCGTGGCCGGCGCCTGGCGAAAGACTCGCAAGCGCAGCGAACGAGTTATTTGCCGTAAACTTGCCGCGGATCAAAGACCCGCTGGCCAACGATTTCCAATCCTTGCGGCGTCACGCGACGGAAGAAGCAACTCCGGTAGCCCTCGTGGCATGCGGCTTCGCCGACTTGTTCGACGCGTAACAGAATCGTGTCGGCGTCGCAGTCGAGATAGATTCCGACCACCCGCTGAACGTGGCCGCTTTCTTCACCTTTGCGCCACAATTTGCCACGGCTACGGCTGTAATAAACCGCCTCGCCGGTGCGCAAGGTCTCGGCGTAGCTCTCGCGGCTCATGTAGGCCAGCATCAGCACTTCGCCGCTGGCTGCGTCTTGGGCGATCGCCGGCAAAAGCCCTCCCGGGACGGAAAAATCGGGCCCTTCGGCAGATTCGCGAGACACGCTCTCAAGCTCCTTCGCAAAACTTGGGTGCCCCAGGGCCCGGCGGCGCTTTGCCAGTTCAGTCCGAATCCGCGGGCCGCCAGGGGCCGAATCGAGGCGATTTTCAGCATACTGAGGCTCGCCGCGCCTGGCCAGTGGCCGGTGGACGCGCCGCCGGCCCTCCGTGCCGCCACATTCCAGCGATACCGCACGACCGGCTCCCACGGCACCAAGAGCAAAGGTGGTATTCGCTTGCCGCCTCTGGAGTTGCCGCCAAAAGGCAACCGATTCACTAGGTGCGAAACGGGCGATAAAGTCGCCTCCAATCGGCACGCTCCCAGCTTACGGCGTGTCGCCAACCCTCGCCGACCGTGCATACCCAGAACCGTTTTCAACCATTGGCCGCAGCGACGCGCGGGTGCGTTTCGTCACCCGTCGCCGCTCGGCCGATCCGCCGCACCCCGAGGCACACCTTGAAACCGTCCGTCACCGTCCTGCTGCCGATCCACAATGCCCAGCACCGTCTCGAGCAACAGGTTGCCGAGATTCTTGACGTTTTGCCCGAGCTGACCAACCGTTTCGAACTGCTGATCATCGATGATGGTTCGACCGACGATTCGTTCGAAGTGGCCCATCACCTGTCGGTCAAATATCCGCAGGTCAGTGCCGTGCGCCACGCATCGCAGCTCGGTTTGGCCCAGGCGGTGCGCAGCGGCCTCGACGAGACCAACGGCGAGCTCGTGCTGGTCGGCGACCAGCAGCACGGCGTTCGGGCCGACGACTTGCGGCGACTCTGGCATTCGTATGCTGTTTGTCCAGCGGCCGAGTCCGCCGACGAAGGCGAGCCGGCCGGCCAGCACCGGATCGACGCCATGGCTCCCGCCGGCCGCGGCGGCTGGTTCGAAAAAATGATCACCTGGCGTCCCCACCGCCGGCAATCGCAGCCCGAGGCCGAGACCTTGGACGTATCGCAGTGGAAGGTGGCCGATCCGGCCGCCGAAATCGCCCGCGGCATCCAGCGGCGCCTCGACAAGCGCGAACGGAGTGCCGCTCGACCGGCGGCGGTTCCCCCGCTTTACCGTGAACAAGGCCGCAGGCCGGCAGGCACGGGGGGGACAGAACGCGGATCGGTCCAGCGCGGGCCGAACGACCGCCGCCAGAGCGGCTGAGCAAATCGAGCGGCGAAGCCTCTGCCCGGTTTCTTCAGTCCCTGCTGCTAGCGGGCAATCGCCTTTCCCGGGATGGGTCGCGATTCACTGCGCGACGTTCGATCCACCCCGCCCAGCGGCGAACCTCTGAAATCGGTCGCCAAGCGGGACGCAGGTGGCCGTTCGGACGTCGATTCGGGGAGCCGAAAGCAGAAAGAAATTGCTGGGAATCGCCAGTTTTCCGCGGCCGAGATCGCTGTTTTGCCGCTGGAACCTGCATTAGAATGTCGGGACGCTGAGCGGTCGGCGACGACTTGTCGTCATTCGCGATGCAGCGTTTCCCCAATTCGTTCTCTCCGTCTACACCTGAAAAAACACGAGGCAAAGCATGTTTTCGCAGCGAGCGAACTGGGCATTTCTGACGTTCACTTTGGCGCTGTTGACAGCCGCGCAAGCCTGGGCCGCGGACGTTCTGGATGCGATTCCCAACACCGCTTTGGGGGTGGTTCTCGTCAATCGCTTGGACGCCACCAGCGATAAAATCGAAAAGTTGGCGGTCAAGGTGCAAGCCCCGTCGGTCTCGCTACTCTCGCTGATGCGCGTCCAGACCGGCATCTATGACGGCTTGGACGACAAAGCCACC
>DATJTR010000348.1:0-4780 GCA_035503215.1 Pirellulales bacterium | reverse complement strand
CGACCTGCAAAACCTCTGGCCGGATGCGGCAGCCATTCAGCAAATCACGCAGAAGCGCGCAATTGTAATTGCACACTCCGAGGTGCTTGACCAGCCCGGCGTCGACCAAGCCTTCCATCGCGCCCCAAGTCTCGACCAGCGGCACGGCGGCGAACTTCATCCGGGGATCTGGCGCATCGGGGTCCGCGAACCAGCCAGGGGGATAACGCTTCTCTGGCGGCACGAATTCCAGCGCAATCGGAAAATGAACGAGATAAAGATCGAGGTAATCGAGCCGTAAGTCGCGCAGGCTTCGCTCCACGGCGAGCCGCACGTGCTCGGGCCGATGAAACGTGGTCCAGAGTTTTGAGGTGATCCACAGCTCCTCGCGGCGGCACCAGCCGGCGCCGATGGCGCGTTGCAAACCCGTGCCAACCTCCGCCTCATTGCCGTAATCGCACGCACAATCAAAGTGTCGATAGCCGGCCTGCACAGCCTTTCCAACCATTTCGGCCGTATCGGCGCCAGCGACCTTCCACAGCCCCAGTCCGACCGAGGGCAAGGCCGCGCCGGAGGAAAGTCGTAAATGAGCGGCGGCGGTCATCGTTCGGGCTTCCATTGTTGAAAGGCGAGGGCTGCACCGCCCGACGCGCCGGCAAAGGGGCCAAGCAGCGACGGAGTCAGAATTGCCGCCAAGGCCGCGCCGCCGAAATCGGCTACGCCGCCCTGCAATGCGGATAGGTAGACGTCTTGCTCGGCCAGGGGCCCGGCAACGATGATCCGCTCGGGATCGAACAACGTCGCCAGTTGGTGCACGACCCAGGCATGCACCCGGGCCGCACGCCGCACCAGCGAAACAACCGTCCGCTGCCGCTGATCGAGCGCGGTGAGCAGATCGGCGACGGTCGCAATCGTCGACTCCTTGAGCAGCGCGTCGAGCGATGCCAGGTCTTCGATCGTTGGCGAGGAAGAACTTCCCTCCTCATTGAACTCGCTCGGGCAAGCCCAGCGGCCGATTTCGCCGGCCAGGTTGTGGGCTCCGCGGAGGAGCTGACCGTTGATGATGATTCCCGATCCGATGCCGCTACGGACACCAAGGCACACGAAGTTTCGCAGGCCGCGCCCCTGGCCGGCCCACAATTCGGCCAGGGCAATGGAACGCAAATTGTTTTCGACCGAGACCGGGACGTGAAAATGCTCGGCCATCCGCGGACCGATGGGCACGTCCTGCCACTCGGGCAAAAACGCGTATCGCAGCGAAATGCCCCGTTCCGTGTCGACGGGGCCAGGAACACCCAGTCCAATGCCCAGCAATTTGTGCTGCGCGGCCGCGGCCACATGATTGATCGTGTCGGTAATTACCTCCAACACTCGCTCGACCGTCGCCCGGGCTGGGATGGTTCTCCGCACCTGGCCCAGCGGCTGCTGGGCAAAATCGACCGCCGTGGCACAGACTTGCCGCGCGTCGAAATCGACCCCCACGAACTGGCCGGCCAGAGGATTGAGTTGCAGTACGACCGGCGGGCGACCCAAGCCGCGCACCGCGACCGCGGTCTCCTGTAAATATCCTTCGGCGAGCAAACGATCGACATAAATCCCGGTCGTTGAGGGGACGAGCTTCATTTTTCGTGCCAGCTCCACGCGCGAGATTCCCCCGCGAGCGCCGGCCAGGCGAATCATGGCCGACTCCAAATCGGAGACCGCTTGCAGCTTTCTCACCGCCTTGCGCATGGGCACTCACCCTTTCATGGCGACGGCGCTTCTTCGGGAAGCGGCCGACCTTGGGTTTCAGGCATCAAAGCGATCACGACCATCCCCAGCAGAAACGTCAACGACAAGAGCGACAAAGCCAACGGCAATGACTGCAACTTTTCCTTCACAAAGCCGGCCAAGGGCAACATCACGGCGGCCACGATCCGCCCGCCGTTGAAACAAACGCTCGCTCCCAGCGCCCGCAGCCGTGCCGGATAGAGTTCCGGGAAATAAACGGCAAAACCCGAGTGAATCGCCAGCGTGAACGCCCCGTAAAACGGCAACACCCACAATAGCTGGGCATAAGAGCGGGGGACGTAACAGGCGAACGGCACGATCGCCATTCCCAAAAGTTGCACTAGCAAAAATGCCTTTTTCCGTCCAATCGCCTGACAAATTGGGCCAAATCTTGGCCAGCCACCGTCAGCCCCCAAAAGGTCGCCAATCCCACGGCAGCCAACAGCACGCCTCCCACGGTCCGTCCGCGCCAACGTGGATCGCCAAAAAGCTCGATAAGGCTTCCTTTCTTCTCCTCGGTCAGCGCTTCGGCTTGTTTCCAAGCCGCTGGCTCTTCGATTCGCGCCCGCACCGCCAGGATCAAAAGCGCGGGCAACACGCCTACAAGGTAGCCATAGCGCCACTGGCTGCCGATTGCCAGCGCGACCAAGCCTGCCATCCACGTTCCGAGCGTGCTCGATGCTTGAAACAGGCTCGCTGCCTGAGCTCGAGCGCGAGCCGGAAAGACGTCGGCCACGAGCGCGGCACCTACGGCCCATTCGCCACCGGTCCCCATTGAGACCAGGAACCGCAATACGCCGACTTGCCACAGCGAGGTGGCAAAATAGGTCAGCCCCGAAAAGACCGAGTACATCAAAATCGTCAACGTCAACGCCGGCTTGCGTCCCCAGCGATCCCCCACGGCACCGAATAGAACGCCTCCCACCATGCCGCCGGCCAGAAAGATCCCCAAAAACGTATCGCCGACTCGCTGCATCGCCGCCTGTCGCTCGGCGGCCGAATCGCCGGCAATCAATTCGCCCAGTAGATCGTGGCGCGTGGTGTTGAAAATCTGCCCTTCATACACGTCGAACACCCAGCCCGCCGAGGCGATGATCAGCACCAACCATTGATAGTGTGACAATCCGCGGTACCAGCGGCGGCTATCAGCGACGGTCGGAGCCAGAGGGCTGATGAGGGTCACGGGTCACGCCTGCGGATAAGAGGTGCCACATCAACAACGATTATTAATATTTTTGAAGTCAAAATAAGTCAAGCCGCCAAGTGTGGTTTTCTCGCACGGCCGTTTTCTCAGGGATTCAACCTGCGCGGTGACTCGGTCCCTCTGGTACGATCCAACGGCCAAATCGTCCCGCGCGTCGCCCTCGACCAAAAGTCCCCGCATGGAATCCGACGCAGCCTCGAGCGATCCGAATGGCGGGCCGCCCCGACGACGGGGTGTGGTGGCGGTGCTGTGCCGCGACCAGCAGTTATTGGTCATCAAGCGGTCGGAATCGGTGGTAGCGCCTGGGGCTTATTGCTTCCCCGGCGGGGGGATCGAAGACGGGGAGACGGAAACCGCGGCGCTCATCCGCGAAATTCAGGAGGAGCTGGGTGTCGAGGTCGAGCCGGTGCGCCGGCTTTGGGAGAGCATCACTCCGTGGCAGATTGAGCTCGCCTGGTGGCTCGTTCGATTGCCCGCGTGGGCCGAGCTGCGGCCAAATCCGGCGGAGGTGGCGAGCTGGACGTGGCACACGCCGGAAACGATGCGTGGCCTGCCGGGGCTATTGGCCAGCAATCTGGCGTTTCTCGAGGCACTGGCCGCGGGTGAGTTTTGCCTCGATCCGGTCGCCGGGTGAACCTGCCGACTTCACTCGGTCGGTGCCTTGAGATAGCGGTTGTTGAAGGCCTGCGGATCGAACGGATCGGCCTCGTCCCTCTTTTCGCCCTCGTCGGCCGGTCTTTTACCTTCATCCTCGGCAGGTGCCTCTTTGGCCGAGTTTTCCAAGGCCCATGGATTCGCCAGGTGGGAGACGCCGGTCCGCACCGTGCCAGGTTCGGCCGATTTCGCCGCGCCGCGCGGCGTGGCCTTGGCGGTGTGGTGCCTGAGTGCCGAACGCGAGAGACGCGGGTCGCCGACATTGGCGGTGCTGGCCGCCGGAGCTTGCTGGCTGGAGATCGTGTAAACCCAGTGCACGAGCTGCTGATATTGCAAGGCCTCGCGGCTGGTGAAAACGGCACTCTTGGCCTGCCCGTGGGGGCGCATCGGGGCCAGCAGCAAAGGGCTCTGGGCCGGATTCGCCTGATCGACCGCCGACAGCACCGCGTACAGGTTGCGCTGCGTCACACGGCGGCTAGGAACCTTGCCATTCGGAATGCGCAGCAAACGCAGCGATGCCGTGCCCTGCGGGCCATGGCAGCCAGCGGTCGAGCAATGGTTGAGAAGCATCGGTTGGATCGTGGCCGTGAACGCCTCGACCGAACCGCCGGGCAAGCCTTGGACCATGCGGTCGAGATCGCGCGAGGAGACGGGTTCGGGTTCGCCCTCCTTGGCGTGCGGACCGCCCGAAGCTTGCTGATCGAGTTCGAGCTTCAGTCTCCGCTCCAACAGCCCGATGCGTGGGTGGCTGGAGTCGGTGGCCACCGCGTCGGCCAGCGCGAGCGCCGCCTGCTGGTAGAGATGGTGCCGCAAGCACCATTCGGCGAGTTCCAAATGGTCTTGGACCTTGTCAACCGAAATGCCTGCCTTGCGCCGTTCGTAGCATTCCAGGATCGAATCGCCAACGAACTGGACTTCGCTTCGGCGAATGTGCATTTGACCGCTGGCAACCGCCACGTCGTAGCGGTCGCCGGCGAACGTAATGTCACCTTCGATGACTTCGCCATTGCGGAGCAGCAGCACTCCGTGTCGCGGACCAAAGGGGAGATCGTCGGCGTGCGCCCGAGGCGAGAAGGATCCAATCCCCCACAACGCGAGCAGCGAGACGATAAACGCTGCTGCGGAATGAATGCTGCGGCGAGCAAGCGCGCTGTGCACGGTTCACCTTTCCAA
>DATJTR010000347.1:0-5951 GCA_035503215.1 Pirellulales bacterium | reverse complement strand
ACGATCGCAAAGTCTTCGGAGGCCATCAGCGGAGTGCTCGGGCCACTGGTGTAGCTCACGCCACTGCTGTACGAATTACCCGAGTAACCTTGGCTGGCGATGACGTAGAAGCCTGCGTCACCGTCGCTGGCGTTGGCCAAGTCGTAAGCCGCCATGTTGACGGACACATAGCCACCCTGCGGAGCGGTCCACGCAACGTAAGACGGACCAAACTCGTTAGCCATGTTCACGACATCGTGCAGGCTGCCAGAGGCCATGTTGAGCGAACCGAGCGAACTGCTCGTTTCGTCGGTCGCAGCGTAGTTGTAGAAGACGGCCGACCAACTGTCTTGGACGCTACCGTGACCATCGTGGAAGGTACCGCTGGTTGGACTCCAGGCCGTGGTCGTGAAACCGGCGGCAGAGGTGTTGGCGGCGTTCGTTTTGGCGGCGCCGATTTCGGTCAGCGTGCCGCTCAACGAACCATTCGGATTCGTGACGCCCGAGGGTAGAGTGATGTTCGAGTCACTTCCATTCGTATCGCTCACGGTCTTCCCGCCGTAAGAGATCTGGGCGGTCATGGTCGTACCGACCGCTTGGACGATGGTTTGACCCGGATTGAACTGGTAGGTCTGCCAGGGCACCGTGTAGGTGTAGGTGGCTTCGACCGTGCCACCGCTGGTCAAGTGGCCGACAGAGTTGGAGTTGTAGTAATTCTCCATGTACTGCCAGCTGTTGCCGTTGGCATAACCGGGTTCGTTGACCCAGTTGAAGCTCATTTCACCGGCACTCCACGCACCGCCCGCACCCCACGAAGCAGTCGTCGAGGAGGTGACCGCCGCGGTGTTTGCATAGGTGGATTTCCAATCCGAAGCGACGTCGTAACTGGACGCCTGGGTGATCGTCGCCATTGAAAACAATGGGAGCCATGAGAGGGCTGCGAATCCTAGAAGCTTGATACGACTCATTAGCGACTCCTGAAAAATTAACTGGGGACTTTGGGGACTTGAGAATGTGCCAGATGCAGGACGAACGGAACCGACTGGTACAACGGGACGTGTGAGTTAGCCGATTTTTGCAACTTTGCCGACGCTTTTCGCGACTTTCACTCGGCAATGCTGCGCAAACGGAATAACCCCAACGACGCTAATCTAATCGCCGACTAATGCGAAGTCAACAATCCGATTAAAAAAATTCTTCCTACTGCCGTTGCCACTCCACCTGCAGGGGGTCCAGTACAACGTTTTCCCGAAAATTCGCAGGAATTTCGCGTCGAAAAAATTTCGCTCGGTCGAGCGGAAAACGTTCTGCCGGGCCCAATGGTTGGCCGAAATTGGAATCGCTCCCCCTTGCGACCGGCCCTCTGAGCGACCGCGCCGCGCGAAAGGGCGACACAGCGTAGCCAATCGCCGGCCGCCACGAAAATGGCTGCCGCGACGCGGTTGCCACCCTGAAATTCAGCCATAATGCTCTCACCATGAGAATCTGCGACATCATCGTGGTTGGGGCCGGCGGCGTGGGTACCGCGGCAGCCAGCGAGGCCGCCCGCCGCGGCGCCCGCACCATCGCCATCGATCGTTTCGCGCCGGGGCACGATCGAGGGAGCTCGCACGGCCAAACGCGAATCATTCGCCAGGCCTATTTCGAACATGCCGACTATGTTCCGCTGTTGATCGCGGCCTACCGTTTGTGGGAACGGCTCGAGAAAGAAAGCGGCCAAACCCTGTTCGAACCGGTCGGACTGATTGAAATCGGGCCGGCTAAAGGAACTGTCGTGAGCGGCGTGCTGGCCAGCGCCGCGGCGCATCGGCTCGAGGTCGAGCAGCTGACGGCCGAAGAAGTCGAACGTCGCTTTCCGGGTTTGCGAATGCCTGCGGAAATGGTCGGCGTTTTCGAGCGCGGCGCGGGCTATTTGCACGTGGAGAACGCCGTGCGGGCGCAAGCGGCCGAAGCTGTGCGGCATGGAGCATTGCTGCAATTAGGCGAAACCGTGCGGTCCTGGCGGGCCCAAGCCGGGGGTGTCGAAGTTCACACCGATCGCGAGCGATACGTTGGCAAACGCCTGATCGTGTCGGCGGGGGCTTGGGCCGGAGCGATCCTGTCGGATCTGAACATCCCGCTGACCGTGCTGCGAAAAGAAGTGTTTTGGTTCGCGGCCGCAGCCGACGTGTATCGCGCGGAGCGTGGCATGCCGACCTTTCTGTTTGACTTGCCCGCAAAAGCTGCCGAACCGCAGGGCGGGAATGAACAGCCCGACAAGCTGGGCAACGGCGGCTGCTTTTACGGCTTTCCGCAGATCGACGATCGAGGAGTGAAAGTCGCGGAGCACACGGGAGGCGAACGAGTCGACGATCCGCTCAACGTCGATCGACGGCCGGATCCGCACGACGCGCGGCGGGTGAACGATTTTTGCCGAGCATACCTGCCGGCCTTGAGCGCGCGGCGCTTGCAGCACAGCGTCTGCCTGTACACGATGACCCCGGATGGGCATTTTGTCGTGGACGTTCATCCCGAGCATCCCGAGGTGGTGCTGGCCGCCGGTTTGTCGGGGCATGGTTTCAAATTCGTGCCGGTTTTGGGGCAAATCCTGGCCAATTTGGCGCTCGATGGCCGGACGGCGTTGCCGATCGGGTTTCTCGGTTGCGGCCGCGCCGCGCTCGCCAGCGGGGCCTAACCGCCATGCCGAGTGATGGATTGTTGACGACCTCGGCGCGGTATTAAGATTGATGGTGAATTGCTTTTTCACGACCTAGAAGGCTGTCGGTGAACGACTCGCCGGACCCCGAAGTCTCAGCCGATTCCGAGCCCGCCCGCGGTTCTCTTCCGGTTTCGCAGTCAGCCGCTGATACAAGCAGAATTCTGCCCATGTCGACAACGGTTCGGGCCGACTCGAATTTGGCCGCCTCCGCGGCTTCGCCGGCGGAGTTGTATTGGATCTGGGGCGTTTCGGCATGTCTGGTGCTGACGGTCGGGCTGGTTTTTGGCCAGACGTTGGGCCACCCCTACCTTGGCTACGATGACCAGGTCTACGTTTACAACAACCCGTACGTAAAGGCCGGGCTGACGCTGGAGGGGCTATGGTGGGCGCTGACCGACGGCCCGTTCAACGAGTGGTATCCGATGACGTCGCTGTCGCACATGCTGGACGGCGAGATGTATGGAGTGCAGCACCCGGCGGGACATTATCTCACCAATGTGGTACTGCACGCGGCTTCGTCGGTGCTGTTGTTCCTGGTACTGCTTCGCATGACCGGTCAGCGAGGGTCGAGCGCAAGAACCTCACTTTGGCCCAGTGCCTGGGTGGCGGCGGTGTTTGCCGTCCATCCGCTGCACGTCGAATCGGTGGCCTGGCTGGCGGAACGACGCGATGTGTTGAGCGGGCTCTTCTTCATGTTGACGTTGGGAGCCTACGCGCTGTACGTCGAGCGGCCATCGCTGGGGCGATACCTGGCGGTGGCTGGCATGCTGGCGCTCGGTTTGATGTCGAAACCGATCCTGGTCACCGTTCCCTGCCTGCTGCTGTTGCTCGACTACTGGCCGCTGCGCCGGTTTCGATCGGTGGAAAGCGCAATTTTGCCTGGCGACGCGAAATCTTGGCTGGGCCGCCTGCCGGTGCCTGTGGGCCTGGTCGTGGAGAAGATCCCGCTTTTGGCCCTGGCCGCGGCGACTCTCTGGATTCACTTGTCCAGCCACGGCCTGATGATGACCAGTTACACGATCGAGCCGCTGACGCGTGAGACGCGCGTGGCGAACGCGCTCATTTCCTATGTGGCCTATCTCGGTCAATCGTTCTATCCGAGCTGCCTGGCTCTGATTTATCCGCACCCGGGCAACCACGTGCCGACGGCCGAGGCTGCCGAAGCATTTGCGTTGCTGGCCGCGATCACTGCGGTGGCCGCGTACGGCTGGCGGCGGTGGCCCTATCTGCTCGTTGGCTGGCTGTGGTTTTTGGGCATGTTGGTGCCGGTGATCGGGCTCGTGGGAGACTTCGAGTTCTCCAGAGCCGATCGCTACATGTATTTGAGTCAGATCGGGCTGTCGCTGGCAGTGGCCTGGAGCGTGTGGACGGCCTTTCGGGCGCTCGAATCGCGCCGGGCGGCCGAGTGGCACCGGTGGATGCTGGCGACGGTCGCGGCAGCGTCGATCTTGGTGCTGGCGATCGTCGCCGGGCGGCAGACGGCGTATTGGAGTGATCCGGCAGGATTGTGGTTGCATACGATTGCCTGCACGGCGCCGAATTCGCTGGCCCAAAACTGTCTGGCTTCGGTGTATGGCAAAGAGGGAAAGCCCGACCAGGAGAACGAACATCTTCGCATCGCTTTGTCGATTGGTTTCAACGATCGGGAACGGGTGGCCATGGCCCATTCGCATCTGGCAGCCAATTTGAAGAACGCAGGAAAAAACGACGAGGCGCTGCGCGAGTACGAATTAGCGGCGCAGGCTTACGCGGAGGGGGCGATCTATCACGCGCGGTTTGCGGGGGCGCTCACCCGTGCCGGCCGTCACGAACAGGCCGCGGCCGAGTGGCGTGAGACGGCGCGGCTCGATCCCAAGTTTCCGCGGGCGCGGTTGGCGGCTGCCGACGCATTGTTGTCGGCGGGAGACGTCGACGGTGCGGTGGCCGCGTGCCGCGAACTACTGCGGGAGAATCCGGACTCGTCGGAAGCGATGGTGATTTTGGGCACGGCGCTCGAAAAGCAAGGAAACGACGAGGAAGCGATCGTCCAACTCGAACAAGCCTTGCAACGCAATCCCGGCAACGTGCCGGCGCATGTGCGGCTGGGCCTGCTGCTCGACAAGTTGGGGGAGTCGCGGCGGGCGTTGCAGCAACTCATGGAGGCGATCCGGCTGGAGCCCGACAATCCGACGACGTTGTGGCAGACGGCCTGGATTCTGGCGACCAGCCCCGACTCCTCGGCCCGCGACGGCAGCCGAGCCGTGGAACTGGCCAACCGTGCGATCCAGCATTCGCAAGGCCACGAGGTGCGGGCTTACGATGCGCTGGCCGCCGGCCTGGCCGAACGCGGCAATTTCTCGGCGGCCGCAGCGGCCGCGGAACGGGCGTCGGCATTGGCGTTCACCGGCGGGGACCGCGAGCTAGCCGATGCCATCGATCAGAGAATCCGCCTTTACCGCCAAAGCATGCCCTACCGTCAGCCAGAAGCCCGCGGAACCGGGCGCCACGCGCCAGCGGAATCGCAGTGAAGCTGCCTCAATCCGGCGATTTCGCAAGGCACGCTCCGCGACGTGGAAATTCATGCCGACTGGCCGGCATGAATTCGCCGGTTGATGCCGAGAAGAGCCAATGCGTCACGACCGTGGCGTGGAGATCGATCTGAATCACGTTCAGCGAGTTCTTGCCCCGCTCGCGCCCCCGTCCCCGGGCGGACGTCGTCGTTCCGCATTCGACGATCAATACGCCGGAGGCGTGATCGCCAGTTCGGCCACCCGCCGCTTGGCCAGCCCCGGAACTGCCAGGCGGTGCTTCATCGCCGGCTGTCGGTGAGGCGAGCGTGGGCGGAAAGGCATCGAACGAGCTGGCCGCGTAGCTGCGGTGCAAATGGCCGCCCAGGATCAAATCGACCCCTAACTGGTCGAAACACGCCAGCGCCTCGCGGGCGCCGATCGTGGCGTCCCATTTTCGCTGACTGTCGGGGGCAGGGGCAAAATGGTGATGGGCCACCACGATTCGGGCTGCGCCGGCCGCCGTGGCAGCAAAAGCCTGGCGAGCAAAGTCGAGTTGGCGGGGCAGAATTCGGCCATCGGTGATTTTCCGCAGCGGAGCCGTCGTGTTCAGGGCGACGAGGGTGGCCTGATCGTGTACCAACACGGTCTCGAGCTCGGGTGCGATGTACCGCCGGTACAAACCGTAGGGCGCGCTGAGTCGCTCGAAGATGCGATACAGAGGGATGTCGTGATTTCCCGGCACGACGACCAGCGGCAGGGGGGCCAAGCGGTCGAGGAACGCCCGC
>DATJTR010000346.1:0-3853 GCA_035503215.1 Pirellulales bacterium | reverse complement strand
CGGCGGCCTGCCCGCAATGCAACTGTGCCACGAACGCGCGCGCCGGAAACAATTGGGGGGGTCCGCGCGATGCCAGTCGGATCCGTCTCGATCATGCTGCGGGAGATCATTCAGTTTGCGCGCGCGCAGGAGCAATGCATGCCGAAGCGGACTACCGGAAGAAGGATCGCTGCCCTGCCGACGCTGACAGGAAAGCCTCTTGCGGTTCTCGATAGGACCACCTTCATCGCGAAGCGCCCCATCGGAACGTGCTAGGCGACATGCCTCACGTTTTGACCGGCAAGCGCTCCGGCTTTGACGTGGGCCTTGTTGGGGAAAAGCGCAAGGCGACTCGTTTCGCCGCAGGCACGAGCCAGTGTAAGCGGAAGCATTGCTTGATACAACCGACCACCGCTTGTAAGATCCATTTTGCTCGATATTTCCAGCCTGGTGGCCGCAGTTCAAGGTCTCGCCTGCATGTCAGCCCACCGCACCCTCCGCTGGTCCGTCGCGCTGCTCATTCTTGGCTCTTTGGCGACGGCTTCTCCCGGGGCGCGGGCTCGCGCCGACGAGCCGGCTTTCGATCCTGCCGCGCTGGAGTTCGTCGAGCGCGAAGTTCGACCGCTGTTGGTCGAACGCTGCTTCAAATGCCACGGCAATGTCGAGCAGCCCAAAGGTGGGCTCAAGCTGGTCGATCGCGCCGCCGTGTTGCAAGGGGGCGACTCGGGGCCCGCCGCCATTCCGGGCAAGCCTGCCGAAAGCTATTTGATCCAAGCGATCGGCTATCGCGATGCGACGCAAATGCCCCCCGACGGCAAGTTGAGCGATGCCGAGATCGCCACGCTGACCAAATGGGTGGAACTCGGTTTGCCTTGGCCCACGGGCGCTGTCGCCACGGCCGCCATGGCGGGCGGTCGGCAAAGCTATGAGATCAGTGACGAGCAACGGCGATTTTGGGCCTTTCAACCGGTGAAGGTGGTGCCGCCGGCCGCGGTCGCCGAAACCGACTGGCCGCGTGGGGAAATCGACCGCTACATTCTCGCCCGCCTCGAAGCGTCACACCTGCGGCATGCTCCACAGGCCGATCGGCGAACGCTGATCCGGCGCGCGACCTTCGATCTGACTGGCCTGCCGCCCACGCCTGCAGAAGTCGAGGCCTTTCTCGCCGACACGTCTGCCGATGCCTTCGCCAAGGTCGTCGACCGCCTGTTGGCGTCGCCTCACTATGGCGAACGCTGGGGCCGGCACTGGCTCGACGTCGCCCGCTATACCGATTTTTCCGACGCTCGATTTCTTGATACGCCGAACGACATGCCCAGCTCTTGGCGTTACCGGGACTGGGTCGTCGCGGCATTCAATCGCGACCTGCCGTACGACCGCTTCGTCATCGACCAACTGGCGGGCGACCTGATCGAGCCGGCCACGCCCGATCGGCTGAACGTCGAGGGGACGACGGCGACCGGCTTTTTGGCGATTGGCGCCTGGGGAAATGGCGACGCCGACAAAGAAAAGATGATGAGCGATATCGTCGACGATCAGATCAACGCCACGTCGCGGGCGTTTCTGGGCCTGACGGTCTCCTGCGCCCGCTGCCACGACCACAAGTTCGATCCGATTCCGACGGCCGATTACTATTCGCTGGCCGGCATCTTTTACAGTACGCACATACTGCCGAACGTCGGCGATAAGACCGTCCTGTCGTCGATCTTGCAAATTCCGCTCTTGTCGCCAAATCAGTTGGCCGCGCGTGAAGCCGGCAGAATTCGAGCGGAAGAGCTGAAGAAGCAGGTCGCGGCCCTGTTCGACGAAGATTACCAGCGACAGGCGCAGGGATTGGTTGGGCAGACCGCCCGCTATCTGTTGGCCGCTTGGGATAGCCAAGATTTTCAGCAGCAGACGGCCGGCCAGTCGATCGAGCAGTTCGCCAGCCAGCGCGGTCTCGACTCCCGAGTTTTGTCGCAGTGGATCACGTACCTCGGGTTGGGCGAACCGCGGTTGCTCGCCAAGGCGGTGGAAAACCCCGACGGCGTCGCCGGCGTCCACGCCTGGCTGCTGGCCGACAACGTCCCCTATCCCTGGGTGCAGGTCAATCCGACCGATCAGCCGGCGCGGAATTTGACCTGGGTGATTCCACCCTACTCGGCCGCCGTCCACCCTTCACCCACGGGCGGCGTAGCGGTCGCCTGGCGGAGCCCGATCGCCGGCATGGTTCGCGTGCGCGGACGTGTTGTCGATGGCGATCCGAACGGCGGCGATGGCGTGGCCTGGTCGGTCGATCGGCGGCGCGGGCACGGCAGCGAACAGCTCGCGGCCGGAGCGATCGAAAGCGGCGGCAGCCAGGAGCTGGCCAACCTGCCCGACCTACGACCGCTCGACCATGTAGAGGTGCAGCCGGGAGACGTCATCTGGCTGGCCATTTCGCCGCGGACGACCTACGCCTACGACACCACGGTCGTCGAGCTGGAAATTGCAGAGACGGCGACCGACGGCCGCACGTGGAGTTTGGCGCGCGACGTGATCGCCGATCCGCTTAAGACGGGCTATGGCAATCCGCATGGCGATGCATACGGCAACGCGGGCGTGTGGGAATTCGTCGATCTGCTGGCAGGCTCCGAAGCCGCGGCGAGAATCCGCGGCAATCCGGCCTGGGCCGATTGGTTCGCGGCGGTCGATGCGCCAGGAGCGGCGGCCGAGCGGCGAGCCCGAGCCGCAGCCGCGGCGGGCGAGATCGAGCGTTCGCTGCTGTCGGCAGCCAGCGAACCGGCCGGCTCACCGGCGGCCAAATGGTACGCCGAATTGGCCGGCAAGAGCGGCCCGTTTCGTCCGGCCGACGCACCGGCGGACGAGCGATTATCGGCTCCGGCACAGCCCCGACTGGCGGAGTTGCGAGGCGAGATCGCGGCCATCGAGAAGCGGCTGGCCGAGCCGGTCCCCATGACGCACGGTGCCCAGGAAGGAGGCATTCCGCAAACCGCCTATGAAGGGTTTCACGACACGCGGATTCAAATTCGCGGCAGTTACACCCGCTTGGGCGAATTGGTACCCCGTCGCTTCCCCCGAATCCTGGCAGGCGAAAATCAACCACCCATCACCGCGGGCAGCGGTCGGCTGGAGTTGGCTCGTTGGCTGGCCAGCGCCGACAACCCGCTCACCGCTCGGGTGATGGTCAACCGCATTTGGCAGCATCATTTTGGCGAAGGCATCGTCCGCTCGCCGAACAATTTTGGACGGCTTGGCGAGCGGCCAACGAATCCCGAGTTGCTCGACTATTTGGCCGATCGGTTTGTCAGGCTGGGATGGTCGATCAAATCGCTCCACCGTGAGATGCTGCTTTCGGCCGCCTATCAACAATCGGCCGTCGGCGATCCCGAGACGGCGAGCCAAGATCCCGACAATCGCTGGCTGGGGCGTGCCCGCCGCTGGCGACTCGAGTCGGAAGCGATTCGTGACAACCTGCTGGCGGCATCGGGTCGGCTCGATCTGGCCATGGGTGGCCCGACGATCCGCGACATCGCCGCCCCCAGGCGAACCCTTTATCTGGCGACGATCCGGTCCGACCGTACTGGCTTTGGGACGTTGTTCGACGCGGCCGATCCGCTTCTGTCGGTCGAGGCCCGCTTTACGTCGACCGTCGCGCCGCAGTCCCTCTTCTTGCTGAACAACGACTTCGTGGTCGGCGAAGCGCGAGCGCTGGCCGACCGCATTCTGGCGGAACAGGCCGCCGTGCCGACCGCCGATCCCGCAACGATCGAGCGAGCACGGATCGAGCGGTTGTACGAATTGCTTTACGCGCGCTCGGTGACCGATCGCGAAGTCGAGCTGGCGCGAGCGTTTCTTGCCGCCCGGCGAGCGGTCGGCGACCAGCGCACTGCCT
>DATJTR010000345.1:0-4880 GCA_035503215.1 Pirellulales bacterium | reverse complement strand
CGACTGGGGCATGGACTGGGCTATTACGACCGGCTGCTAGCTGGAGCTCGGCCAGACGCCTCCCGTGTGGGGCTAGCCTTCGACTGCCAAATCTTTCCCACTTTGCCCACCGCCCCACACGACGTGCCGATGCACGTCATTCTCACCGAGCGCGCGATCTATCGGGTCGGCCACCCGCCGATGCCGCTAGCTTCGCTGTGACCAGCATCGCCGAGAGAATGAACTCGCCGGATCAGGCGATTTTCGCCCCTCGGCTGCACGCAATTCGCGCGATAGCAGCCCCCCCGCGCGATGGTACTCGCGGCGGTAAAGCTGCCGCGACCGGAGCCGCTTCGCGGCGCCTGATCGGATAGGTCCGATTATTCCGGCCAGGGGGATTCTAGCGGGAATGTCTGCCAAACCGGGCGCGCGGCGGTATAGAACCGATAAGCCGAATAATGCGCATCATCGGAGGCGTGCGCAAAGTCCGGAGAAACGTCATGTCGCGCTTATGCGGCATCCTCGCAACCTTGCTCGTGCTCGTCGCCGCAGTGGCGGAAACTCTAGGGCAAGAGACCGTGCCGACTCCCGGCCGCGATCTGGCCCTGGAGGACGCCACGCGCATGGCACTGGCCAACAGCCCGCTGTTGGCCCGGGCCGAGGCACGCGTCGAGCAAGCCCGGGGGCGGGTGGTCCAGGCGGGCCTGTATCCCAATCCGCGTTACGACGGCGGCAACCCGCACCAGCTCGGCGGCTCGCAAAGCTTGTACAACTTTGGCGTCACGCAGCCGGTGGTCACCGCCCACAAACTGCCGCTCGACGTGTCGATCGCGCAGCGGGCGTTGGTTCAGGCGCAACTTCGCTTGCGGCAGCAACGCTTCGAACTATTGACCGAAGTGCGACGGCGGTTCTTCATCGTTTTGGCAACCCAAGACCGCTATGAAACGATCGAGGGAATCCGCTCGATCGGACAACAATCGCTCGACATCAGCCGCCAGCTATTTCTAGGCGAGCAGGGAACGGAAACCGACGTCCTGCTGCTCCAAATTCAGCTCCGCCGGATCGAGGTGAACGCCGCCAATCTGGGCACGAATCTCGAGGCCGGCAAAAAAACGCTGGCGGCGACGATCGGCATGCCCAACCTGGCGATCGGCCGGGTCGTGGGCGACTTGACCGTTCCGCTGCCCGATTTCGACGATCCTGAACTGGGGGCCCGCATGCTGCGGACGAACTCGGCGCTGGAGGCGGCGCGGGTAGAAATTTCCCGCAACCAGCTCCGCCGGCGGCGCGCCGAGGTGGAATGGATCCCGAATGTGGAATGGCAAGGGGGCTACCAATACACGGTGGCGCCGACCCGGAACCAGGCCATTATCGGCGTCTATTTCGACGTGCCGCTCTGGAACCGCAATCAAGGCAACATTCTGGCCGCGGGGGCGAACGTGCGCGGCAGCGAAGCCGCCAGCGTGGCCGTGGCGAACGATCTCTTGCGGCAGTTGGCGGGGGCCATGGGGCGCTATCGCGCCTCGCGGCGGATGGTGGCCAACCTGGAACGCAATATCCTCCCCGACGCGCGCCGCTCGGCCCATCTCGTGCTGAACGGCTATCGCGGCGGCGAGTTCGAACTGGTGAAGCTCCTCAACGCGCAGCGTACGCTGTTCGAAACCAATCTCGATTACATTTCCGCTCAGCAGGAACGGCTCACGGCCGGGGCCGACGTGGCCGGCCTGCTGCAACTCGAAGAATTCCCCTGACGGGGAGGGCGGCTCTCGCCGCCGCGGCCCGTGGGTCACACCGACGCCTCCTTTCCTTTCGTTCGCCTGCAGCTTTTCGTTTCCCTACCGACTTTTTCCTCGTACCCAACCGACCGTGAACGGGCAATCGATGATTGAACCGTGCGCCAATTCGCTGGCCCTGAGCGACGCCCGCCACTGGTTGGCTGCGCTCGCGCTGGGCGCGCTGTTGGTGGCGGTCACGGCAGGCAACGTCGGTGGGCAGGAAGACGTCAGGCCGCCGCGGCCCGACGCGGCCACGACCTTGCCTCCACCGGTGCCTCCCCCAGCGGCCGGCGAAACGGATTCAGGAGTGGAACTTTTGCCGCCGGTGGCCGGCAGTATTTTGTCGCTGCAGGACGTGGCCTGGCTGGCAATGACCTACAACCCGACGCTGCGGCAAGCCCGGGCCAACGTCGATGAAGCCCGCGGCCTGGCGATTCAGGCTGGCTTGTACCCGAATCCGCGTTTTGACACGGGCAACCCGCAACAGCTGGGCGGCAGCAACACGCTGTTCGACGGCGGTTTGACGCAGGAATGGGTGCGTGGCGGCAAGCTGCGGCTCGACGTTTCGGCGGCCGAACAAGCGGTACGGCAGGCCCAATTGGCTTACACGCGGCAGCAATTCGATCTGTTGACCGACGTGAGGCAGCAATTCTTCGCCGTGCTAGCCGACCAGGAACGGGTGGTCATGTTCAGCAACCTGGTGGCGATCGCGCAAAAGTCGGTCGAGATCGCTCAGAACAAGCTGACCAACGGCCAGGGCACCGAAACCGACATGCTCCTGTTGCGGATCGATTTGCGGCGGGTGCAAGCCAACCTGCAACAGACCGAAACGATTCTGCGCGCCGGCCGGCAGCAATTGGCGGCACTCATCGGCTTGCCGCAATTGCCGATCGAGCGGCTGGTCGGCGACTTGCACGTGGCGCTGCCCGACTATCAGGACGAGATCGTGCGAGCGCAGACGCTGGCCCGCAACGCGCAGGTGCAAATCGCTCGGGCCGACATCGCCCGGAACCAGCTTCTGCTCCGCCGGGCCGAAGTCGAGCCAACTCCGAACATCTTCTGGACCGGCGGCTATCAGTACACCGTGTCGCCGACGCACAACCAGGCACTGGTCAACGCGGTGTTCGTGATTCCGCTGTGGAACAAGAACCAGGGTAATATCCGCACCGCCAACGGCAACGTGGCCGAATCGGTGGCCATGCTCAACGTGACGCAGAACGATTTGCTGAAACTTGCGGCCGACGCGCTGGCGCGCTATCGTTCGGCACGGCGCATGGTGCTGGCGTTCGAGCAATCGATTCTGCCCGACGCCCGGCGCACGCAAAGCCTGGTGCAGCAGGGATACGACCAGGGCGAATTGGAATTGGTGCGGCTGCTGGAGGCGCAGCGGGCGCTATTCCAAGCGAATCTCGACTACATCGATGCCGAACAAGCACGCCTGCAAGCCGCGGCCGACCTGGCCAACTTGATGCAGCTCGAACAGTTTCCGTAGTCGCCGCCGGCGCCCCGGCCTTGCAGCAAAAATCCGCAGGGCTTTATGAACGGGGGCTGCTACCGGCCGCAATCGCCGGGGCGGGCGTGTCGTCCGTCTCGGCCAGCGTGTGCTGCCAATCGACGCCGATCATCAGCGCGTTGATGCCGGAGCCGATTCCCAGCATCGCCACTTGCTCGCCCGCGGCGAGTACGCCTTGCTCGGCAGCGATGGCCATCGTGATCAACAACGCCGCGCTGCCGGTGTTGCCGAGGAATTCGAGCGTGGTGAAATCGCGGGCCGGGTCGAGGCCGAGTGCTTCGAGCATCCGCTTGCGATGGCCCGAGCCGACCTGATGACAAAACGTGCGGTCGATGTCCCCCTGCTGCCAGCCGAGTTCGGCCAGAAAGGGAGCAAAGGTTTCCGCTCCCGTGGCGATGCCTGCTTCGAGCAGTTGTTCGGCTTCGGTCCGCATCAGCGGGCTCATGCCGTCGGCGACCGCTTCATCGCGCCCGCTGCAGCACAGTTGGTGAAACTGGGTGTTGGCCCGTGCCGTGGCGGCCAGAATGCGATTTTGCGTGCGGCTGATTTGCCGATCGACCAGCAAGGCGGCGCAACTGGCCGAGCCGATGGTCAGGCTGGCCACGGCCAGCTTGACGTCGTCGCGCGAGAGCCGCAGGTCGCGATTGAGCCAATCGATCGTCGTCTCGACCAACTGCCGGCTTCCCTCGCTGCCGACGACCAGGCCGGCGCGGATTTGGCCCAGTTCGATCATGTTGGCCACGGCCAGCATGCCGTTGAGCATGCCGAGACAGGCATTGGAGAGGTCGAAGATCTGGCATTCGGCCGGCAGGCCCAAGGCCTCGTGAACGCGGCAGGCGGTGGCCGGCTCCAAATGGTCGCGGCAGACCGAGGCGTGAATGAGCGCGCCGATTTCCCCGCGGTCAACGCCCGAACGAGCGAGCGCCCGGTGGCAACTTTCGATGCTCTGCGTGCTGGGCAGTGTGCCGACGGGCCAGAAACGCCGCTCGCGAATGCCGGTCATCAACTCCAAGCGGCCGGCGGGCAGCCGCAGGCGGCGATAGAGCGGAGCGAGCCGGGTCTCGATTTCGTCGGACGTGACCCGCTCTTCGGGGAGCGTGTAGCCGAACGCTTCGAGGCAGACGTTGCGGTATTGCATGAGGAGCCAACCGACCTAGAACGTAAGCTCTTTTCGTTGAACCAGTTAAAGAATTCCGGCCGTGAATGCACGGTGGGAACAAAGCCGGATTCGGGCAGGCGGCGAGCTGTTCTGGGTGAGCCTCCGCGGGCGCCACCATAGCTTATGCGGCGGTCGCCACCAGGTAAAGGCAACGCCGGCGGACGTTCGACCGAGTGCGGGCTCATGCGGCGGGCAGGCCGAACGCGGAAAACGCGGCGAAAACCGGGCGAAACCGACGGAGTCGTGCCCATGGGAGAGCACACAGCGCGGTTGCTGGCGCCGGCAGTTGCGCGCACCAGACCTTGTGCTGTCAGGTTGGCGGAGACCGCAAAATGGTTGCCGGTCCTTGCGGCATCGCGAGGCAGACATAAACTGCCCCTCAATCGTGCGGGCCACTGCGGTGGCCAGGGCGATGTGGGCGTAAAGGAATGTTTGAGGACGCCTTCGATAAGGA
>DATJTR010000344.1:0-6330 GCA_035503215.1 Pirellulales bacterium | reverse complement strand
TCCCCACCCTTTGGTTCGTCTCGGTTTCTTCCCGCAAAGCAGCCCATCGATCGATGGCCCCGGACCACACCGGGGCCATCCTTTTTTTTGCGCTTGCGGATTGCCGCACTCTTTGTGCTTGCGGTTCACCGCAGATGTGATCGATTCGATTTCGCGTTTTTGTTTCAAACGAAATCGAGATTTGTTGTCGATCAATCACCGCGCCGATTACGCGCGCCGTCGCCAGGCGCGCAAGCCGCGGAACAAAAACGAAAACGGGTGCCGTCGGCCACTCGCTGGACGGCACCCGTTTCATTGAGATAGGTGGGTTGCTCGCGGGCATCCCACCCGACAATCCATTACGAGCAACCCATGCTATTGCCACAGTTGTGGCAGAGATAGCAATTTCCGTTGCGAACCGTAATCGCACCGCAACGATCGCAACTCGGCGCGTCCGCCTGGAAGCGAGCGAATTGCTCCGACCGATCGGCCAGACCCGATTCCGCGTCGACCTTCATCGCTACACCGGCTCGTTGCAGTTGATCGGCATTCACCATCGCCACCCCGGTCGCACGTTGCACGAGCTTGGCGGCAGTGAAGTGATGACCGTTGCCGTTCGTTCCCGAGCCGTTCGTACCATTCGCATGATGGCCGGCACCATTCGTGGCGCTGCCGTTTGCGCTTTTGCCGTTGGCAGGCGCAACCGGCGCCGCTTTCGCGGTCGACCCGCTGGCAGCCGAAGAACCGGAGGCAGGTGATTTGGCCGCCGGGGGATTCGTGGCTCCTCCTTGCCGATTTGCCGGCCCGCCAACCATCTTGGCGGCGGGCTTGGTCTGTGCGTCCGCGTCATCGGCGTTCGACGCCGATGCCTCCTCGACGTAGCCGGAGACCGACGCTTCGCGGTAACCGGGCAGGAAGGTGATTCCCAACCAGCGGAAGATGTAATCGACGATACTCTTGGCAATGCGAATATCGGGATTCTTCGTATGCCCCATCGGTTCGAAGCGAGTGTGCGAGAACTTGTTCACGTACACCTCGAGCGGCACCCCGTACTGCAAGCTCATCGACACCGCCGTGCCGAACGAATCCATCAAGCCGCCGACGGTGCTCCCTTCTTTGGCCATGGTGATGAAGAGCTCGCCCGGCCGACCATCCTCATAGAGGCCGACGGTGATGTAGCCTTCATGCCCCGCCACGTTGAACTTGTGGGTGATCGACTGCCGGGTATCCGGCAATCGCTGGCGGCGCGGCTTGGCCAATTGCTTGGCCGAGGCCTTGTCACCTTCGGTCGAAGTCGACAGCGGCTGGCTTTCCTTCGAACCGTCGCGATAGACCGCCAAGGCCTTCAGACCCAAGCTCCAGCCTTCGCGATAGGCGTCGGCGATGTCCTGCGGCGTCGTCTCGCGGGGCATGTTCACCGTTTTGGAAATCGCACCGGAGATGAACGGCTGGGCGGCCGCCATCATCCGCACGTGTGCTCGCCAGGCGATCGAGCGAACGCCACCGCGGGGTTGGAAAGCACAATCGAAAACCGGCAGGTGCTCGCTCTTCAGATCGGCAGCCCCTTCAATCGTGTCTTCGCGATCGATGTAGGCCAGGATCGAATCGATTTGCGGCTGGTCATATCCCAGGGTCCGCAAACCCAGCGGCACGGTCTGATTGACGATCTTGAGCATGCCCCCGCCGGCCAACTGCTTGTACTTGACCAAGGCGATGTCCGGCTCGATGCCCGTCGTGTCGCAATCCATCAAGAAGCTGATCGTGCCGGTGGGCGCGAGCACAGTGGCCTGCGCATTGCGGAAACCGTGCCGCCGACCCGCCGCGAGCACCGAGTCCCATAGCTTTGCCGCGGCCTGACGCAAATACGCCGGGCAAGCTTCGTCGATCTGGTCGACCGCGTCGCGATGCATTTGCATCACGCGGAGCATCGGCTCGCGGTTTACCGCGAATCCTTCGAACGGCCCGACCGCGGCCGCCAGCTCGCTGCTGGCCAGGTTGGCCGCACCGTGCAGCAAGGCCGTCAGTGCGCCGCACAGGCCACGGGCGGCGGGCGAATCGTAGGCCTCGCCGCTGGCCATGATCAGGCTGCCGAGGTTCGAATAACCCAGCCCCAGCGGCCGGAACTTGTGGCTGTTTTCGGCAATTCGCTGGGTGGGATAGCTGGCGTGGTCGACCAGAATCTCCTGCGCGATGAAGAACACCCGGCATGCCGCCTGGAAACGTTCGACGTCGAACGTGCCGTCGGCCTGGCGGAATTTCATCAGATTGATGCTGGCCAGGTTGCAGGCCGTGTCGTCGAGGAACATGTACTCCGAGCAGGGATTCGAAGCGTTGATCCGGCCCGAGTTCGGGCAGGTATGCCAGCGATTGATCGTCGTGTCGTACTGCACGCCCGGATCGCCGCAGGCCCAAGCACATTCGGCCATCTTGGCCATCACTTCGCGAGCCGGCCAGCTCGGCCCGGCTTTCTTCGGATCGGTGACCCAATGGGTCGTCCACGTTTCATTGCCGTCGGCGGCCCGCATGAACTCATCGCTCAGCCGCACCGACAAGTTGGCGTTCTGGAAGAGAATCGAGCTGTAGGCTTCGCCGTTGAAATTGGCATCGTAGCCCCCCTTTTCAATCAGGAGCCGGGCCTTGCGTTCTTCCTTGGCCTTGCATTCGATGAATTCCATCACGTCGGGATGCCAATCCTTGATCGACTGCATCTTGGCGGCCCGGCGCGTCTTGCCGCCGCTCTTCACGACCGCGGCGATTTGATCGTAAACCCGCATGAACGACAACGGTCCCGAGGGACGGCCGCCGCCCGAGAGCTTCTCGCGGTGCGAACGCAGCGTCGACAAGTCGGTCCCCGTGCCTGAGCCGAACTTGAACAACATCGCTTCGCTGCGGGCCAGCTCCATGATGTCTTCCATGTCGTCCCGCACGCTTTGAATGAAGCATGCCGATCCTTGCGGGAATTCGTACGGGTTTTCGGGCTGCGTGACTTCGCCCGATTCGACCTCCCAATGCCAGTTGCACTGGGCCCCTTTGATGCCGTATTGGTGGAACAAGCCGACGTTGAACCAGACCGGCGAATTGAAGGCACCGTATTGGTGCAGGCACAGCCAGGTCAAATCGCGATAGAAACGCTCGCCGTCGGCGGGCGTGGCGAAATAGCCGTCTTGAATCCCCCAATCGGAAATCGTGCGGCTCACGCGGTGAATCAACTGGCGAACGCTCGATTCGCGCTCCGCAGTCCCCACTTCGCCGTAAAAGTACTTGCTCACCACGACATTCGTGGCCAATTGGCTCCAGGTCGAGGGAATCTCGGCGTCGGTCTGCTCGAACAACACCTCACCCGATTCACCCTTAATGGCTGCGGTCCGCAAATCCCACTCGACGGTGTCGAACGGATCGGCCACGGCCTCAGGACAAAAAACCGTGTCGACCGTCATGGGGGCGAACTGGGCTGCGGCGGGCACGCCGGCGCGCGGCGCGCGCCGCGTTTCAAGACTGGCTTGGGTCATTGTCAGTTCCTTCTTTTCGGACAGAGAAACGGCATCCTACCAAACTGTACGCCTGTATACTACAGATCGAGCGCACGGGCGCGCGAATCGAGTAATTCGTCTCCGGGTCTGCTAGCCCGCGGTGAACGGCGGCAAGATGGCTAAAACAGCTTAGAGAACACAATATATTGTAGTGATTGTTAGGACGACTACAACATACGGTGCGTGGAGGCCCATTTTAGAAACTTTTCGATGCCCGTCAATGAAACTTTGCTGCGGGCCCCGAACACATTGCTAGCGCAAGATTTGGGGCAAGCAGCGGCCATGTGGGCCCCAGCGGTAGCCACAGGGGTGGCCGCCCCAAAACCCTACTTTTTTCGAGCGATCGGCGTTTTCGACACTTCGCTCCGCGGGACAACCACCGGCAAAAAATTTTTTAGGGTTCTGTGAGCAACCGACCGGAATCGCTTGGTCGGCAAGGAATTAGACCCGATAAAAAATCTCATTGTGCCCCGCCCAAAAGACGCGAATCCCGCGAAATGTGAGCGCAAGGTTAGCAGGGCACGAAAGCCCAACGGCGATTCGCCGCAGCGATATCTTGTGTGCCAGGCAGAGGATTGCGTGAGGAAATGCCAATTCCCAACAGCGTGCGGCGCTCAAGAAAAGACCGCCGAGCGGGGCCAGGTGGCAAAAAGTGCCCGAAATCCGCCGAGAAGCGACCGGTTACACGCTGATCTTGTCGATCTTCACGCGCGTCAGCATTTGCCGATGGCCAGTGCGGCGACGCATCGTTTTTCGGCGGCGAAACTTCTGGATCACGATCTTCGGCCCCGCCTCGACAGCGACCACTTTGGCCGTCACGCTGGCTCCCGAGAGGACTGGCTCGCCGAATTTCAGCCCCGATCCGTCGCTAAACGCCACCACGCGGTCGAACGAGAGCGAATCGCCCGGTTTCACGTCGCTGCGATAGTCGATCTGCAATTCCTGCCCTTCGACGACTTTGAGCTGGCGACCCGAGGTGGCGATGATGGCGTACATAACCCAGTTCCTTGCATGGGGCGTCGGAATCTTTTGATTCGCTTGGCCGCGACGCGATCGCTCGATGATTCGAGGGCAGCATCAGCCAATCCGAGCCCCCTAATTTACCGGTCGGTCTTCGCCGCGTCGAGTCCTGATATTCGGCGAAAACTGGCTCCGGCTGTGAAAAACCCCGGTTTTCTGCGTTTGCCACTGGCCCGGCCGAACCCCTGAGTCCCCTGATTTTTCGGTCCGGCTCGGCCAACCGTGCCGATCGGGCCGTTTCTACGTGCGCCGAGCCTGGCCGCTGCCTTTAGGGGCGTCCCCGATGTCCTAAACTTGACTGGGTTGTCGACCGGGCCGATGCCGATCGCCCAGTCCGCTCAACCCTCGACTGATGAGTGAAATCATGGATTTGATTTACCGCTACGATCCCTATCAGCCTTTGAACTTTTCGCCACCGGCCGACGCCGATGCGGCGCTTGAGATCTTGCGCCGAGGAAACGAGCGATTCGTCGAGATTGTCGACCGTATGCACCGGGCCACGCTCGGCGAAGCGGTCGATTCGACGATGGTGATCCCGGTCAACCCGTTGTCGCTCGGTCTGCCGATGTGGCGGGCGATGTCCCCCGATCAGACGCCGTTCGGGCTAGTCGTCGGGTGCTCCGACGCTCGCGCGCCGGTCGAACAGATCTTCGATCAAGCGTTCAACAGCTTGTTCGTCGTGCGGATAGCGGGCAACGTGCTGGGAACCGAATGTTTGGGAAGCATCGACTACGCGGTGCGGCACGTGGCGACGGTGAAGTTCGTGCTCGTGCTCGGCCACAGCGGCTGTGGCGCGGTGACGGCCGCGGTCGACACCTATTTGCAGCCCGACGATTATTCCGACATTGCCTGTACCCACTCGCTACGGTCGCTGGTCAACCGACTGATGGTGGCGGTGCGCAGCGCCGCCAAGGGTCTGCAAGAAGTGGCCGGGCCGGAAATCACCCGGCATCCCGGCTATCGCCAGGCCCTCATCGAGTTGGCGGTTTACGTCAACGCGGCGGTGACGGCCTTCGACCTGCGGCGTGAATTGGCCGCGCTTCAACTGCCGATGCTCCGCGTTGTCTATGGCGTTTACGACTTGGAGTCGCTGCGCGTCCATGCCGAGCCCGACCATTGCGAGCACGGCCAGGTCCATGTCCCCGGTGCCTTTGGCGATGCGCCTCACGAAGCTGAAGAGTTTCACGATCTCGCTCGCCACTTGGCCGAGCGCGTGATCGCATTGCAATTAACCCCCTGATCGATTGGCCCGAGTTTAATTTGCCGGGCCGCCAAGAAAGTCGTTCATGAAAGCGAATCTGTCGATGAAAACGGGATGGTCGGTGTTTGCCGCGGTCGTCGTGGCCGTGATGCTGTTCGAACATGTGCGCGGCGTGGAATCGCAGAACCAATCTGAGCGCCAAACCGATTTAGCCTTCGTGCCGGATGCCGAGAATTCGGTCGCGACGAGCGCACAAACAAGCGGTGATCAACCGGAAAATCCGAAAGCCGTGAGCGGCGAGGCGGCCGACCCTGGCATCGCGATTCGGTCGTCGGCCAAGGCATTTGTCACGGCGTTCGATCGCGGCGACGCGGCCGCGATCGCCGGCCTCTGGACCGCCGATGGCGAATACCTCGACGACGCGGGAAACCGCTTCTCAGGCCGCAAGGCCATCGAGCAGGAGTATGTCCGGTTCTTTGCTGAACATCCGGGCGCGAAAATCGAGATCAAGATCGACGCGATTCGACTGATCGGTGCCGACGCGGCCATCGAAGACGGTCATGCGGTTCTCACTTTGCCGCACAGCCCGGCGCAGCCGGC
>DATJTR010000343.1:0-8588 GCA_035503215.1 Pirellulales bacterium | reverse complement strand
GATGTCGGTGGGCATCAATTGTGCCTTGGGACCCGACAAACTTCGCCCCTATATCGAAGAACTCTCCCGCGTCACACCGGCCTACGTGAGTTGCTATCCGAACGCCGGCTTGCCGAATGCCTTTGGCGGTTTCGACGAAACTCCCGAGATGATGTCCAAGACGCTGGGCGAGTTCGCCCGCAACGGCTGGCTGAACATTGTCGGCGGCTGTTGCGGCAGCACGCCGGCCCACATTCGCGCGATTGCCAATGCCGTGGCCGATGTGCCGCCGCGCCTTCGCAGCCGGCCCGAGCCGCTGACTCGCCTAAGCGGGCTGGAGCCGCTGGTGCTGCGACCCGACAGCAATTTCTCCATGATCGGCGAACGGACGAACGTCACCGGTTCCAAGAAGTTTGCCCGGCTGATCCTCGGCGGCCAGTACGAACAAGGAGTGGCGATCGCCCGCGAGCAGGTGGAAAACGGGGCGAACATCGTCGACGTCAACATGGACGAAGGCATGCTCGACGGCGCCGCGGCCATGACGCGGTTCCTGAACCTCGTGTCCACCGAAGCCGACGTGGCCAAAGTCCCGTTGATGATCGACAGCTCGAAATGGTCGGTCATCGAAGCCGGGCTGAAGTGCGCGCAAGGCAAATCGATTGTCAACTCGATCAGCCTGAAGGAAGGGGAAGAGGCATTCCTCCATCATGCCCGCCTCGTCCGCCGCTACGGCGCCGCCGTGGTGGTGATGGCCTTCGACGAAAAGGGACAAGCCGTCGAAGTCGACGACAAGGTGCGGATCTGCCAGCGAGCCTACCGCCTGCTGACCGAAGAGGTCGGCATGCCGGCGGAAGACATCGTCTTCGATCCGAACATTCTCACCGTCGCCACGGGCATCGAGGAACACAATCCTTACGCGGTCAATTTCTTCGAGGCCACGCGGCAGATCAAAGCCAAGTGCCCGGGGGCCAAGATTTCCGGCGGCGTGAGCAACGTCTCGTTTTCGTTCCGCGGCAACGACGTCGTCCGCGAAGCGATGCACTCGGTGTTTCTCTACCACGCCGTCCGTGCCGGCATGGACATGGGCATCGTCAACGCCGGCCAATTGGCCGTCTACGACGACATTCCGACCGAACTGCGCGAGCTGGTCGAAGACGTGATCTTGAACCGCCGGCCCGACGCCACGGAACGGCTGATCGCGTTTGCCGAAACGGTGAAGAAAAAGGCCGACGCCGGCGGCGATACGAGCGCGGTCACTTGGCGCGACGGAGACGTCGAATCGCGGCTCAGCCACGCTTTGGTCAAGGGCATCGTCGACTTCATCGAACAGGACGTGGAAGACGCCCGCCAGAAATACCCCACGTCACTAGCGATCATCGAAGGTCCGCTGATGGCCGGAATGAAAGTCGTGGGCGAACTGTTCGGCGCGGGCAAGATGTTTTTGCCCCAGGTCGTCAAAAGCGCCCGAGTGATGAAGCAAGCCGTGGCCCACTTGCTGCCGTACCTCGAAGCCGAGAAGTCGCAGAGCGGCTCGGCCAAGGTGCGCGGCAAAATCCTGATGGCCACGGTGAAGGGGGACGTGCACGACATCGGCAAGAACATCGTCGGCGTGGTGCTCGGCTGCAACAACTACCAGGTGATCGACATGGGGGTGATGGTGCCCTGCGAGCGGATCCTGGAAACCGCCCGCCGCGAAGGGGTCGACATGATCGGCCTCAGCGGGCTGATCACCCCCAGCCTGGACGAAATGGTCCACGTCGCCCGCGAACTGGAACGCGAAGGCTTCGATCTGCCGCTGCTCATCGGCGGGGCCACGACCAGCGCCAAACACACCGCGGTCAAGATCGCTCCGGCCTACCGGCAGCCGACCATCCATGTTCTCGATGCCTCGCGCTCGGTCGGCGTGGTCGATGGCCTGCTCAACCCCAACGAGCGTACAGCGTTTCTCGATCGCAACCGCCGCGAGCAGAAAGAGCTGGTCGCATCGTACGAGCGGCGGCAGCAAATCCAGCTCGTCCCCTATGCCGAAGCGGTCGCCAAGCGGTTCACGATCGATTGGCAGTCGGCGCCGATCGAGCGGCCGGCGTTTCTCGGAACCCGGCTGGTGAGCGAGTATCCGCTGGAAAAGATCGTCCCCTTCATCGATTGGTCGCCCTTTTTCCTGTCGTGGGAACTGAAGGGCAAGTATCCCAAAATTTTCGACGACCCGACCGTCGGCACCGAAGCCCGCACTTTGTTCGACGACGCTCAGCGCATCCTCCAGCGCATCGTCGACGAGCGGTTGCTCACCGCCCAAACGGTCCACGGATTCTGGCGCGCGGCGGCGGTGGGTGACGACATCGTGCTGTTCACCGACGACAGCGCTCAGCACGAATTGGCCCGCGTACACACCCTCAGGCAACAATGGGAACGCAAAGGGCAAACGGCATTTTTCGCGCTGGCCGATTTCATCGCTCCGCTCGAATCGGGCCGGGCCGACTATCTGGGCGCATTCGCCGTCACCACCGGCATCGGCGCCGACCGGCTGGTGGCCGAATACGAACAGAAGCACGACGACTACAGCGCCATTCTCGTCAAAGCGCTGGCCGATCGACTGGCCGAGGGATTGGCCGAGGCGCTGCACAAGCAAGTCCGCGACGAATGGAGCTACGGGCGCACGGAGAATCTCTCGAACGAAGACCTGATCGACGAGCGCTACCGCGGCATTCGTCCGGCTCCCGGCTATCCAGCCTGCCCCGACCACACCGAAAAGCGCACGCTGTTCGACCTTCTCGCGGCTGAAGAAGTGACCGGCATTCGCCTGACCGAAAGCTTCGCCATGCATCCGGCCGCAGCGGTCAGCGGCTGGTACTTCGCCGCTCCACAAGCCCGCTATTTCGCCGTCGACCGCATCTCGCGCGATCAGGTCGAAGCGTATGCCAAACGCAAAGGCATGACGGTCGCCGAGGTCGAGCGATGGCTGGCGCCCAATCTCGGATACGACCCGCAAGGCTGAGTCGCCTCAGTCGGCGAACGACGGGCTGCAGCGCAGCGCCATTGCGTTGCCATGCGGCCTGCTGCTGAGCGCTTTGGTTGCGCCTCGGGCGAGGTGCCACGCCGCCCCCGCCAGCCACGACCTGGGTCGGTCGGGCCGGCGAGGGCGGCGCGTCGGGCGGGAGTGAATCACACCTTCCGGCGGCCATGCGGGCGGGATGGACAGCGGTTCTTGATTGCTCTAGCGGGCCGACATCTCCAGCGTGCCGCTCAGCACTGGCGACAGCGGCACGCCCCCCAGCGTTCCGTTGGAAACAGTGCCGCTCGTCGCCCGGCCGCCGCGGGCCGCCAGATGGGCCCGTAAGCTGCTGCGTCCGATTTCGAAAGTCGATGAATATCCCAATCGCGCGCTGCGCCGGGCCACTGGCGGCCGCGTCGCGGCGATGCGGGCCGCGCGGGCTTGCTCGCGCTCGTTGGCCGCGAGTGCCGAACGAACCGTCGCTTCGGCCTCGCCGCTGACGCTCTCTTGTTGGGCCAGCTTGCCTGCCACCTCCGACCGCAACACGCAAACATCCTGCGGTGCTTCGATGCCGATCCGCACCGCCTCACCCTTGACCTTCAGGATGGTGATCGTGATGTGAGGACCGATCTGAATCTGTTGCTGGGTTTTCCGTGACAGAACCAACATGGCACACTCCCTTGCTGCTTGCGACTAGATAGGATCGTGGGACAGGACTAACGCCAGCGACCTAATGCAGAGGGCGTGCCAACCGCGCGGCGTGAGGCACGGATCGAATCGCAACCGCCATTCGGCTCAAGCCTTTCGATCGAAAAGCGATTTCCTTGCCGCCGCCGGTCCCGCTGTACAGAGTTACAAGTAGCGTTACAACCGCTGCGTCCGACCCGGGTGCCAGCTTTCGCCAATCGGCAAACTCACCGCCGGCGGTGCGGCTGGTTGGCTCGTGCCGGCTCGGGTGCGTGCTTCGCAAGCCACCCGGCACCTGGACGAAAACGATTCGCAGCTAGCGACGATAGAAATGGCTGAACGCTGCTAGCGTCCAGTGGAGAGAGGAGCGCGAGCCTGCTGCGCTAGGCCCCTTTTTGCGGCCGCCGGCGCGACATTTCGTCGCGCAGCCACGCCGCGAGCTCGTATTGCTCGCTGGCCACCGCGTCGGCCAGGCGTTCTTCGAGCGTCGATTTCAGATGGTACTGGTTCCGCAGGGCGTCCTTCAATTCGACGAGCCGCTGCACCATTTCATCGTCTTCGAACTGCTCTTCGGCCTCGTACTCGGCGAACAGCTCGCGAAACTTGTTCAATCCCGCGTTCAATTCGGCCAGGGCCGCCTCGGCGCCGACCTCTTCCAGCTTGGCCAGCACCGCCGCTTGCGTACGGTGAAACAGCACGTAGGGCCGGTATTGCTCGTGCGATAAAATCCACTGCTCGTCGGAAGAATGGGCCCGCACGAAATCCATGAAGGCCAGGCTGTGGTCGGCATCGCGAACCGCGCGGCGAAATTCGCGCAAGGCCAGCCAGCAAATCCGCCGGTGATAGAACTGCAAAAACTCGCGATCGGCGGCAGTGCATTGCTCCGAATTCAGCTCGAATTGCTGCCCCTCGTGCAGGGCCAGGTGGAGCAAGTGATCGAAATAGGTCTCCCGACCGCCCGGGCGTTGCCCGTCGGGCCGGCCTTCGACTTCGAGCTGCAAAATCCCCATCTCGACCCGCATCTGTAGCACTTCCCGGCCATCGCCGGCCCGTACCAAACGCGCGCTCACTTCGCCCGGCTCATAAGGCCAAGACCTGAGAATCTGGTCGATGTCCTGTCGTTTTGCCATGATCGGTTTGAAATTCCCGCTGATCGGCCGCAACCGCGCCACTTGCCCCAATTATATAAGCAGGCCCTCGGGCCGACCACTGCCGAGCTGGACCGCGACGAGAGTTGGCCCAATATTCGCGGCCGATTCACGCTGTCATCGGCGCTTGGCCCGCCGACGCAGCGGCGAATGAGAATTCTGTTTTTGCGCCTCGGGCCCCGACCACGTTCCGCGGCGCGCGACGCCAGATCCCGGCCGGCTCGCTCACCGGTCATCGCGGGCGATCCATCGAGCAAGCGCTCGCCGCAAACGAAGATCTGCCGAGCCCCGCCGGCGCTCTTGGGGGGAGAGCTGCGACTGCGGGACACGGCGGAGGCCAACGCCCATCGACGCTGTCGTGTGGTGGGGCGCCCACGACGCCGTGCCGGCGTTACCTGAATCTGATTCTGTCCGACTTACTGGCCCAGGATCGGCTGGAACGAGCGCTTCAGGCGATTGACAAAGCTCGGGCTTTCGTTCTCATGCGAGGCCAGCTTTACCTCGTCGGTCTCGGACGGTTCGGCGGTCACTTGATCGAGCTGGGGCGAGCGGGTCGGCTTCGATCGGGCCACGGCCGTCTGGCTCTCCTCTGTTTGTTGCTTCCGGAAGGCTTCGGCCAACTGCTCATTTTCCGCCTTGATTTTGGCGGTGCACTTCGGGCAAGTGTTGACGACCTCGCATTTATAGGTCGGCACCTCTTTCATCGTTTCGACCTTCTTCGGCTTGTGCCGGGTGATCACCCGGCCGCACTGCGGCTGCCAGATCGGCTCACGATGCGTGTGGCCACCGCATTCGCAATCGTCATTCGGCACGCATTTGTATCCGAGCAAGCAGCTCGGGCCCGGTATGCAAATGTCTTCGCATTCGCACTCGTATTTGATTTTGGGGACTTTCTTCGTTCCGCACACCAGCTTGCAGGTCTTGCAGCATTCGCACTGACAGCCGCATTGCTCACAACAGTCCGCGGCAGCCATCCGGGGCGCGCCCCAACCCAACGTCAACAGGGCCAGGCAGACGAAAATGCATTTCATGACCCCGTCCCCTCCGATGGTCGTGGGCCTCGCCAACGTATCGAGGCAAGCAGACTAAACATCGGATTCACTTTCTTTGGAACTTTTCTTCTTCGAGCTGCCACCGGCCGCTGCTGGCAAAGCGAGCCCTCAAAAACCGCAAGGTTGCATCAATTCCCCACCGCTCTGGCCCCCGATTTTACGGGTTTGGCAACGGGCGCAAACGCGCCGGTCCTTGCAGGCCGGCGGCAGGTTTGATTTATTCACGGCAGCTTTCCACTTTCCTCGTTGGCCCGAGCAAGGGGCGTCGCCAATGAATCAGACGGATCGTGACCGCCAACTGGCCGAGGCGGAAGAAGTGTTGGCCGATCGTCCGGCGTCGATCGGTTTTGCCAAAGGCTTGTTCTTTGGCCGCTATCTCGGCGACGCCCTCCCTGCGTATCCCGACCTGGAAGCCGATCCGCGTGCTTCGCGGGCAGTGGCCGACCTGGCAGCCTTCTGCCGGCAGGAGGTGGACCCGGTGGCGATCGATCGCCAGGCCGAGATTCCCGATTCGGTCGTCCGCGGCCTGGGCTGGCTGGGCGTGCTGGGTGCATGCTTGCCGAAGGAGTTCGGCGGCGGCGGTTTCAGCCAGGTCTCGTATTGCCGCATGATCGAAGTGCTCGGCGGGCACTGCGGCAGCACCGCACTGTTCGTCAACGCCCACCACTCCATCGGCCCACGCGCCCTGGTGCTGTTCGGCACTGCAGCTCAACAAGCCAAATACCTGCCCAAGCTCTCCAGCGGACAGTGGCTCAGCGCTTTCGCGCTGACCGAGCCGCAAGCCGGCAGCGACGCGGCCAACGTGCAAACCACCGCCACGCCCACCCCCGACGGCAGCGGCTATGTGCTCAACGGCGAAAAACGTTGGATCACGAATGGAGCCATCGCACAAGTTCTCACGGTGATGGCCCGCACGCCCGTGGCCGGCAGCGACCAAACGAAGATCACGGCGTTCGTGGTCACGCCCGACATGCCTGGTTTCGAGGTCGTCGAAGCGCGGATGCCCAAGTGCGGCGTCCGCGGCACCGCCACGGCGCGGTTGGCGTTCCACGACATGTTCGTGCCGCGCGAAAACGTGCTCGGGTCGCTCGGCAAGGGGCTGCGCGTGGCGCTGACGGTGCTCGATTTCGGCCGCACCACGTTCGGCGCCAGTTGCACCGGGGCCGCCAAGTTCTGCCTCGAGCGTGCCTCGCGGCACGCCTTGGCCCGCGTGCAATTTCGCCAGCCCCTGGCTCAGTTCGAGATGGTGAAGGAAAAAATCGCCTACATGGCCGCCGGCGCCTTTGCCATGGAGGCGGCCACTTTCCAAACCGCGGCCCTGATCGACTCGGGCGAAGGCGATTACATGCTCGAAACCGCCCTCCTCAAAGTCTTTTCCACCGAAGTCCTCTGGCAAATCGTCAACGATTGCATCCAAATCTTTGGCGGCAAGGCCTACTTCACCGACGAGCCCTACGAGCGGCTGATGCGCGACGCCCGAATCAATACGATCGGCGAAGGCGCCAACGACGTGCTACGGGCCTTCGTGGCCCTGGTCGGCATGCGGGACGTCGGCCTGGAGCTGCAAGGCGTGCTCGAAGCGGCCAAAACGCCCTGGCGGAATCTTGGCCGGCTGAGCAGTTTTGCCGGTCATCGAATCGAAGCGCTGTTTGCCGCTCCGGCGGTCAGCGTGTTGCACGGTGAGCTCGAGCCCGACGCCCGTCGCCTGGGCAAACTCGTCGGTCTGCTCGGCTCGCAGATCGAGCGGCTCTTGGCCCACTACCAAGAAGGCATCATCGATCGCCAATACCAACAAGGGCGGGTGGCCGACTCGGTCATCGAAATCTATACCAGCGCTTGCGTCCTTCGCCGGCTCGACGCATTACGTTCGCAGTCGAACTTGTCCCCCGCCGACTGGACGACCGCCTTGACGACCGGACGCTATTATCTGCGAACGGCCGAACGCCGCATTCGTCACAATCTCGGCGATCTCTGGTCGAACGACGACGCGCTGACCACCGAATTGGCCGACCTCGTCTTGCACCGACAACGCGAGAAGACTGGCGACACCGAAGCTTGAGCGTGCGTGCCGATCGACTTCATTCGTCGAGCGATGGCCCGCGCCGCATCTGCTTCCGCTGCGACGTGCGTCCTTTGTGCTCCAGCCGCCGAGTGATCGAGCCCTTGGTCGGCTTGGTCGGCTTGCGCACCACCGGCCGCACGGCTACCACCGCCAGCATTGCGCGCAATTTATCGAGGCAGTCGGCCACGTTCCGGCCCTGATCGCGGTAGCGCTGGCTCGACAGAACCAATTCGCCGCCACCGGTCAGTCGATTGCCAAAACGCGTCAAGAAGCGCTGCCGCACGTCGACCGGCAAGGAGGTGCTTGCAAAGATCGGCCAGCGCAGCACCGCCTTCGAATTCACTTTGTTGACGTTCTGGCCCCCGGGGCCGCTGCTGCGGACGAACGAAAACGTGAATTCGTCGTGTGGGATTCGAATCCGCTGGTTGACGCTGAGCACGGACATGACCGATCCAAAAACTTTTTGTCAGAAGCTTGCCAACGAGGAACAGCCCGGCACGCCGAGTGCATTTCCTCGCGCGTCCGTCTCAAGTATAGTGTCGGCTTCGCCCCCGTGCGGGTTCACCTGTGCCGGTTACAATAAACTCGATATGTCCTGGCGAACATTACGATTAAGCCTGCTGCTCGGTGTTCTGCTGCCCGTCGGCACGTCGCGCGAAATCCGCGCC
>DATJTR010000342.1:0-4404 GCA_035503215.1 Pirellulales bacterium | reverse complement strand
GAAATCGGCGACCATAACCATGGCGAGGCTCCTTCCTCGGCTGGAGAGAATTCAATGATCTGGTCGTTGTGAGGAGTCTCGCCATTTTTCCCAAGCCCAATTCCCGACCTGCTAGCTCCAAAATAGCGCAACACCAAAACTGGCGCGTCGGGTTAGTAAGGTCGGGGGCGTCTCATCCTCAGAGAACGCCGCTCTAGCTTTTGCGCGCGAGCAGCGGGGCCAGCCGGGCGGCGAGCTCGGCGGGAGTCAGGCCGCGGACGAGAAACCGCTTGGCGGGAGACGTGGAGCCGGCGACAAGCTCGATCTGGCCGGGCCGCAAGCCGAGCTCGCGGGCCAGGAGCTCCGCGATCGCCGTGTTCGCTTTTCCTTTTTCGGCAACCTGCACGACGGCAATCGACAACGCGCCGGCTCGCACGCCGCGCAGGCCGCTCGTGCGGCTGCCCGGTTTGGCGTGAACCGGCAAAATCGCGCCGTCGGCGTGTTTTTGAATGTCGAGAGTCATGCCCTGCCGCCCGGCTGGCGAGGTGGATCGAGTTAGCGGCGTCATCCGTCGCTGTCTCGAAGGCCTTCGGTCAATGCCGAGCCGATGCGGACCAGCGTCGCTCCTTGGCGGATGGCCGCCTCGAAGTCGCCGCTCATGCCCATCGACAAATGCGGCCACGCCGCGCCAGCCGGCAAGCGGCCAACCAGCTCGTCGCGCAAGGTGCGCAGGCGCTCGAAATCGCGTTCGGCTTCGGCCTCCGAGTGTTCGAGCCCCGACATGCCCATCAGGCCGTCGATCCGCACGTGAGCAAAGTCGCCAAGGCGATCGACGAGCGGCGCGATTTCGGCCGCGGTGAAGCCGGTTTTATTGGCGTCGCCCGAGATGTTCACTTCCAATAGGGCCGGCACGACGCGGCCGGCGGCGGCCGCTTCTTCGTCGAGCGCGGCAAGCAATCGCTGGCTGTCGACCGAGTGAAACAGACTGATGACCGGCAGGCTGCGGCGCAGCTTGTTGCGTTGCATGTGGCCGATGAAATGCCAGCGGATCGCCGGATCGGCCAGCTCGGCCGCTTTCGACCACAGCTCTTGCGGCCGGCTCTCGCCCAGATCGCGGCAACCGGCCTCGACCAGTGCGCGGGCCCAGGCCACGGGCATATATTTCGTCACGGCCACCAATGTCACGGCGCCAGCCGGCCGGCCGCTGGCCACGGTCGCCGCGGCGACGCGGTCGACGACGCCGGCGAGGCGATCGGCGAGCGCACGGCGGACCGCGGAAGAATCGCTCATTCGATTTCGACCAGCCGGCTGACTTCGCCGTCGCGCTGGAATCGGGCGAACAAGAACTCGGTATTCAGATTTTGCCCCAGCACGCTGCGGGCCGCCACGCCCGACAGCGAACGATAGGCCAGCCACTGATCCGGGCCCGACTGGCCGCGGAAGCCGACCGCCACGTCGGGCCGCTGGACCTCGCGCCCTTCGGCCACGGTGAGCTGCCGCCAGGTGACGCCATGACGGGCACGCTTGCGATCGAGGTCGATGAGCAGCGGGGCGTACAGATGCCGGACCGGTTGCGTTTGCCGCAGCACGAGCTGGTCGTTTTCGGACAAGAGCTCGCCGCGACGCGGATCGACGCGCCATTCGGCCAGCGCCAACGGTAGCACGGCCAGGCGCACGCCGCGGCCGACGAGCCAGGCCTCGCGCGTATCGGCGGCCGGCTCGAATTGCAGGCCCGCTCCGAGCGGCAGCTGCGTGGAAAAGGTCAGGCTGCTGTTCGCCGGTTCGCTTGGCGCGTGGCCGCCGGCCGGGGCGGCGGGAGCGATCACGGCATCGGCGAGAAAGAGGACACGATCTTTGCGGGCCAACATCACTTGCCGCTGCAGCCGAAAACCGTCGCTCAGCCGGGCTTCGATCTCGACGTAATCGACGTCTTCGTCCGACACCCAGCAGACTTCTTGCCACGTGGAGTCGAGCGTGACCGGGCGGCCGGCCGCTTCGAGGCGGAATTGCCACTCGCCGGAAAAGATCAAGCGGCCGGCGAATTCCAGCTCCAGCCGCGACGAGCGGTCGCTATAGGCCAGCGTCAGTTTCGGTCCGCCGCATTGCCAGCCGGGCTGAAGCACGGCCATCTCGGCCCAATCGCCGTGGACGGCGGCCGCCACGTCGGGCTTGGGCCAGGCCTTGCCGGGTCGCCCGGCCGGGGGTAGCAGGCGGCGCGCCCGGGTTGCGAGCTGGCGGTCGTCGAGAAGCCGCAGGCCCTGTTTGATGAGCTTGGGTTCCCAATCGCCGGCGGTGCCGGTCGAGAGGGGTTGCCGGCCGTCAGCCCGCGAGAGGCGAATCGCCTCGCCGACGGCATGGGCGAATTCGATTTCGGTCTCGGCCGGCCAGGCTTTCTTGCCGGCCACGGTGCGGGCCCGCGTCCAGCAGGCCAGCAGCGGACGAAAAATCGCCAACCACCGGCATTGCGGCAAGCCCTCGCCGTCGAGCAGTTCGGCAATGCCGCGGGCCAGGGCCGCGCTGCCGGCGGGCAACAGCTCGTGGCAGGGTTTCAGCTCGGGAAACTGGCTGGCCAAGACCAGCGGCAACTCGCCGGCCAGCCACTGATTGGCCAGCGGCTGAGCTTCGAGATCGATGCCCGCGGCCTGGTTGGCGATCGCCACCAGTCGTCCGAGCAGCCGCCACCACAGAGTGGCCGGCAAGTATTCGACGAGCGGCACAAGATCGTAGGCCCAGGCCAAGGCTTCCAAGGCGGCCGCGGGCGAGCCGGATTCGGGGCCGGGGCGGTCGAGCCAGGCGGCGACGGCCCGAGGCCAACGCTCGGCAGCGGCCGAGCGTTTCAGGCGTTTGCCGGTCGCGGCCAGCGCGAACGCGCCGGAGGCATCGGGCAGATCCATCCCGAGTTCGTCGGGCCAAGACCAGGCGAGCGGGGACCGGCGGCCGACGAATTTTTCGGCGAGCGGGCCAGGCTTGCGGCGCCGGGCGAGATGCTTTTTCCAACGCCGCCAAGCGGCGTCGTCGTCGACGGCGTGATAATTCTCGCGCAAAGCGCGCGGGGCGGGGCCATTCCACAGCTCTCCGCCGGCGGTGGGCAAAAGTTCGCGATCCCAGCGGGATTCGTCAAGCGATTGGCTGCTCGTAGCGGTCATGCACATCCCTGGCGAGACAAAAAAATCGTGCGGAAGCTTGCTCTTCGGCGAGCGGCCGCACCGTTGGAACTTTTCGTGACAAGCGGCTATCTTAGCAATCAGTGGCCCCTTCGGCTTCCCCCCGTCACCGGCTGGGCAAGCGCGGCAAAAAAATCGGGCCGCCCGGCGGGCGAAAATGCCCGCCCGCTCATTTCTCAAGGCGGAGGATGCAATGATGCAACGGATGTTCACAGCCGCCTTGTGGATCGGCTTGGGCCTGGTTCTGGCCGGCGCCCCGGCCCCGCCGACGCTGGCCGACGAGGCCGCCAAGCCGGCCGGTAATTCCCCCGGAAATGGGGCCGCAGATGCCGCGGGTGGCGAAGCCAAACCGAGCGGCAAAACTCTGGCCGCCGATCCGCCGGGCATGAAGCGCTTGCTGCCGGACGCCAACGCCTGGATCGATGGCAAGAACCACCGGGTGGTGATCGACGGCGTGGTTTGCCTGCGCAACGGCACGCTGGAAATGCTGGCCTGCCTGACGAACACGAAGGAGCACGAATCGGTCGTGGCGGTCGATGTGCCGGCGCATGTGATTCACGCGGCGCTGATGGCGGTCGGCGCCAAGCCGGGTTCGCCCGCCAAGTTTCGGCCCGAGTTTTCCGCGGCCCACGGCACGCCGATCGACATCACGATGGTCTGGCAGGACGAAAAGAAGCAGCGGCACACTGCGCGGGCGCAAGAATGGGTGCGCAACGTCCGCACCAACAAGGCGCTGGAATCCGATTGGGTGTTCGCCGGCAGCTCGATGTTCACCGACGACAAGGGCAAACAGCACTATCAAGCCGAGGGGGGAGACCTGATTTGCGTCTCGAACTTTCCGACCGCGATGCTCGATCTGCCGGTGGAAAGCAGTCAGGCCACCGCCGATCTGATGTTCGAGGCCTTCACCGAGAACATTCCGCCGGTGGGCACCAAAGTGCGGCTCGTGCTCCGGCCGCGTTTGGAAAACGACAAAGAGAAAGAAATGGACAAGTAGCAGACCCGGCGCGCGAAGCTGCAGCGCATTGGTCGGCGTTCAAGAACCTCGCGCCCGCGTTTTGCCGCGGCGGTTCAGCGCGGCAAGCGGCGGACGAAGCGGCAGCCGATGAGGTACTGCCCTTGCTGGCCGGCTTGCGGACCGTGGAACATCACGCGGGCCAGCACCCGAGTCGTCCCCTGCGGCGAAGCAAGGGCCACGATCACCTGGTCGAAGTTCGGCGATTCGGGCCAATAGAACGAAATGCCCGACGTCGACAGATCG